>CACZNY010000426.1 GCA_902782655.1 uncultured Lachnospiraceae bacterium | reverse complement strand
CTACGATCAGCAGGGTCAGTACGCTCAGCAGTACGAAGAAGGCTACGATCAGCAGGGTCAGTACGCTCAGCAGTACGAAGAAGGCTACGATCAGCAGGGTCAGTATGCCCAGCAGTATGAAGAGGGCTACGATCAGCAGCAGGCTGCAGCCTACGAAACCCAGCCCGAACCCGAGCCTGTAACGGAACAGGCAGCAGAGTACGCTGCAGAACCCGAGCCGGAACCCGAGCCCGAGCCGGAACCCGAACCGGAGCCTGAGCTTCCGGAAGAGGAGACTGCACCGATAGCGTTCCAGGCCGTGCCGCCTGAAATAGATACAGAAGATACTTCGGCGGGCAGCGTGGCTAATGTAAATAAAGCGATAACAACAATTTTTGAGGAGACGGAAAAAATGAATAACGAAACGATCGAATTTGACATTGAAGACGGACCGGCTACAGATGAATCATCTGTGATCACCCAGGGCATGACCATTAACGGTGATGTGACTTCGGAGGGATCTTTGGAGGTTATCGGAAACATCAGAGGCAATATCGCCATCAAGGGCAAGCTTACCATATCGGGCTCCATAACCGGAGATTCCAGAGCGGGGGAGATCTTTGCTGATTCTGCCAAGATAACCGGAGAGGTAAACAGCACGGGATCCGTAAAGATCGGACAGGCTTCAGTCATCCTCGGAAATGTATCCGGTACCTCGGCTGTCATCGCAGGTGCCGTGAAGGGAGATATAGACGTACACGGACCGGTAATACTTGACACCTCGGCCATAGTCATGGGCGACATCAAGTCAAAGTCCGTACAGATAAATAACGGAGCTGTAATAGAGGGACACTGCTCACAGTGCTATGCTGATGTGAGCCCGACATCCTTCTTCCAGGATCTGAAAGGATAAAACATATGGCAAAACGCATACTGCTGAAGCTCTCCGGAGAGGCACTTGCCGGTGACAGGAAGACAGGCTTTGATGAACCGACGGTGCACAGGGTCGCACATCAGGTAAAGACGCTTGTGGACGGGGGAGTAGAGGTCGGCATCGTCATCGGAGGAGGCAACTTCTGGAGGGGCAGGTCCTCCGAGAACATAGACCGGACGAAGGCTGACCAGATCGGGATGCTGGCTACGGTCATGAACTGTATCTATGTGTCGGAGATATTCCGTGCGGACGGTATGATGACCAGCATACTCACTCCCTTCGAGGTGGGCTCCATGACGAAGCTCTTCTCCAAGGACCGGGCGAATAAATACTTTTCCAAGGGGATGGTAGTCTTTTTCGCAGGCGGCACGGGGCACCCGTATTTTTCGACCGATACCGGTGTAGTGCTGAGAGCCATAGAGACAGAGGCAGATGTGATCCTTCTCGCAAAGGCCATAGACGGGGTCTATGACAGTGATCCCAGGACGAACAGCAATGCGAAGAAGTATGATGAGCTCTCCATCGAAGAGGTGGTGGAAAAGAAGCTTCAGGTGATAGATCTCACGGCATCCATGATGGCTCTGGAAAACAGGGTTCCGATGATAGTCTTCGGACTGGATGAAAGGGACAGCATCGTCAGAGCCGCCAATGACGAGAGGATAGGTACAAGGATAACGATTTAGGGGGTACGGACATGGACGAGAGGCTTGGCAAGTATGAGAATAAAATGCAGAAATCCCTTGACAATCTGGCGGGAGAGTATGCGGCTATAAGGGCAGGAAGGGCTAATCCCCATATCCTTGACAGGGTGATGGTGGATTACTACGGCACTCCCACACCGGTAGCCCAGGTAGGCAATATAGCGATACCTGAGGCGCGCATCATAACGATAACACCCTGGGACAAGTCTATGATGAAGGCTGTGATCAAGGCTATAGAGACTTCTGATATAGGCATCAATCCCGGTAACGACGGAAATACGATAAGGCTTGTATTCCCTGAGCTGTCCGAGGAGAGAAGAAAAGAGCTCTCCAAGGATGTGAAGAAAAAGGGAGAGGAGTGCAAGGTCGCTATCCGTAATATAAGGCGCGACGGCAATGATGAGGTAAAGAAGCTTACCAAGACTGAGGATATGTCAGAGGATGCCGTAAAGGATCTGCAGGAAGAGCTTCAGAAGCTCACGGACAAATTCATCAAGAAGGTAGACGAGGCTGCCGCCGCCAAAGAAAAGGAAATAATGACGGTATGACAGACGGGATGGCCGAAGATCCTTCCGATACCGCCTGTCTGGAAAATGTGCCGCAGCATGTGGCGATCATCCTTGACGGCAACGGAAGATGGGCGAAAAAAAGGGGGATGCCACGTACCTACGGACATAAGGTCGGAGCGGAGAATGTGGAAAGGATCTGCCGAGAGGCATGGGATATAGGGATAAAGTATCTTACGGTATATGCCTTTTCCACGGAAAACTGGTCAAGACCGGAGGACGAAGTATCCACTCTTATGAAGCTTTTCGGAAGCTATATCAGGAGTACCTTCAAGACTGCCCCCAAGAATAATATGAGGGTAAGGTTTCTCGGCGATCTGTCAAGATTTACGCCAAAGCTCAGGGAATCCATGAGGGAGCTTGAAGAGTTTACTTCCGGCCTTACGGGACTTTCCCTGCAGATATGCGTTAATTACGGAAGCCGTGATGAGATAACAAGAGCCGTGAGGCAGATAGCGCAGGATGTGAAGAGCGGGGTGAAGGATCCTGATGAGATCACGGAGGCTGATATCAGCGGAAAGCTTGATACCAGGGATGTACCGGATCCGGATCTTATGATAAGGACCTCGGGGGAGCAGAGGCTTTCCAATTATCTGCTATGGCAGCTGGCTTATTCTGAGTTTTACTTTACTGAGACGGCGTGGCCTGATTTTGACAGGGCAGAGCTTATAAAGGCCTGTGAGGCTTACGCGCAGAGGAACAGGAGATATGGCAGGGTTTAAGGTCAGGGCGCTAAGCGCAGTAGTGCTTGTTGCAATACTGGGTACGGCGCTTTTTTTTGGAGGATATTATCTTTGGGCTTTGATGCTCCTTTCATCCCTTGTGGGCTTTTTTGAGTTTTTGAGAGCCATGAGGGAGCCTTCCGAAAGGGACAATATGAAGCCTGACATCCTTGAAGCAGTGGGATATGCCGGCGTGGCGGCGCTTTACGTGATACTTCTCGTGGTGAAGCCCGGCAATGATCTGATAGTGGTTTTTTATGCCCTGGTCCTGCTGCTCATAGCTCTCATGATAGTTTATGTTCTGCAGTTTCCCAGATTCCCTACCTCCAAGATGATGCAGGTGTTTTTCGGCGTGATATATGTAGGCATCATGCTTTCCTTTGTTTATCTTACCCGCATGGCAGATGAGGGGCTGAAGCTTGTATGGCTTATATTCATTGCCTCGTGGATCTGCGATACCTGCGCCTATCTTACAGGGATGCTCTTTGGAAAGCATAAGCTCACACCCAGGCTCAGTCCCAAGAAGAGCGTGGAGGGCGCTATAGGGGGAGTAGCCGGAGCGGCGGCGGTCGGCTTTTTGTACGGTGTTATCATCAGTCTCGGAGACGCTGCATGGGTGAGTGCCGTCATCTGCGCTGCAGGAGCGGTTATCTCACAGTTCGGTGATCTTACGGCAAGCGCGATAAAGAGAAATCATGATATCAAGGACTACGGTAAGCTCATTCCGGGACACGGCGGCATACTTGACAGGTTTGATTCCGTGATAATCACGGCGCCGATAGTATTCATTCTGGCACAGGTGTTTATATGAAAAGATTAGTGATACTTGGCTCTACAGGCTCCATAGGCACCCAGACCCTCGATATAGTCAGGGGGAATAAGGAAGACCTTTCGGTCACGGCTTTGGCTGCGGGAAGGAATGTGAGCCTTATGGAGGAGCAGATAAGGGAATTTGCGCCCCGGCTTGCGGTGCTTTTTGATGAAAAGGCTGCCGAGGAGCTTAAGACAAGGATATCCGATACCGGCTGCCGGGTAGTCTCCGGCATGGACGGGCTCATAGAGGCGGCATCTCTTGAAGACGCTGATACAGTGGTGGGAGCCATGGTGGGCATGATAGGGATAAGGCCTGTCATGGCTGCGATAGAGGCGGGGCATGACATAGCTCTTGCGAATAAGGAGACCTTAGTGTGCGCAGGACATCTGATAATGCCCCTTGCGAAGAAGAATAAGGTCAGGATACTGCCTGTAGACTCGGAGCACTCGGCCATATTCCAGTCCTTAAGGGCGGGCTCGCACGAGGAGATAGAAAAGATACTGCTCACTGCATCGGGAGGACCCTTCAGGGGAAAGAAGAGAGAGGAACTTGCATCCATGACTGCAAGGGAGGCTTTGAAGCATCCCAACTGGGATATGGGACCCAAGGTCACCATAGACAGCTCCACCCTTGTGAATAAGGGGCTTGAGATAATGGAGGCGCACTGGCTCTTTGACGTTCCGGTAAATGATATAGAGGTATATGTGCATCCCCAGAGCATCATACATTCAGCGGTGCAGTACAGGGACGGAGCGGTCATGGCGCAGCTCGGGGTGCCTGATATGCACATCCCGATCCAGTATGCCCTGTTTTATCCGGATCGTCCGGTACTGCAGGGGAAAAGACTGGATCTTTTTGAAACGGGGTCATTGACCTTTGAAAGACCTGATATGGATACCTTTAAGGGACTGTCTCTGGCCATCAGGGCGGCTTTAAAGGGAGGCAATATGCCTACCGTTTTCAACGCGGCGAATGAAGCTGCCGTAAGGAGGTTCCTGAAGGCTGAGATACGATTCCTTGAGATCTATGACATCATAGAGGATGCCATGGAAAAGGTGGCATATTCAGCCGATCCCTCCATAGAGGAGGTATTCGCTGCTGAAAAAGAAACACTGGAGTATACTGAACAATGCTTATAAAGTTTCTGCTTTTCATTATCATATTCTCGGTCATCGTCATCTTCCATGAGGGCGGACACTGCGTCATCGGAAAGATGAGCGGGATAGGGGTCAAGGAGTTTTCCATAGGGCTTGGACCTACGCTTTTCGGCATCAGAAGGGGGGAGACGCTCTACTCCGTAAAGCTTCTGCCCTTCGGGGGCATCACCATATTTGAGGGCATAGATCCCGATGAGGAGGACTCGGAAAAATCCTTCAGAAAGGCTTCGGTCGGAGCAAGATTCGCAACTGTCCTGGCGGGACCTCTGATGAATTTCGTGCTGGCTTTTTTATTGTCACTCATAGTGATAGGGAGCATAGGCTACGACCTGCCTGTGCTGCATTCGGTGCTGGAGGGCTATCCCGCAGAGGAAGCAGGGCTTCAGGGCGGTGACAGGATAGTGTCGATCAATAACAAGAAGATAGTGATATACAGGGATATAACTCTCTGGACCATGTTTAATGAGGGGAAGAGAGCCGATGTGGTATATGAGAGGGACGGAGAGCTTTACAGCACCTCCATAACACCCAGGTATTCCACTGAGGATCAGAGATTTCTTTTCGGCTTCAGGGGGCCTGATGCATATACAAAGGGCAATCCTCTGCAGGTGATCAGATATTCGCTTACTGAGGTAAGGTACTGGGTGGAGATGACTGTAAAGAGCCTTCTTATGATGTTCAGCGGCAGGTTTTCAGTGAATGATCTCTCGGGACCCGTGGGGGTCGCCGAGGTAGTGGGAGACGTGTATGAGAGCTCGAGGGAGAGCGGCGTCTTTTATGTGTGGATGAATATGCTTTCGCTCGTGATCCTTTTATCGGCTGATCTTGGGGTGATGAATCTGCTTCCCATCCCTGCTCTTGACGGGGGAAAGCTTGTGATGATCATCTTCGAGGGTATCACCGGAAAGAAGCCCAGTGAGAAGGTGGAGGGGATAATAAACCTTATCGGAGCCTCATTTATAATGGTGCTTATGTGCTATGTCATGTTTAATGACATACACCGTCTTTTCAGTCACTGAATATGCTGTCATAGTCGTAGGAAGTGTAGAAATCCCACATCCTGTCACAGTATTCTTCGTAGTTGTCCTGGGTAAGCTCGTGTTCCCCGCTGCTTATGCAGCTAAGGATATATGAGTTTATCTCTTCCCTGTAATGGTTTTTGTCTTTATAATTATCAAGATCGGTGATCATGTCAAAGTCATCAAAGAAGCTGTACAGATGGATATTGTCATAGGGAAGCATGAGCTCTATCGCTTCCTTTTCCCACTTAAGCTGATTTTCAAGAGTTCCCTTCTGGTTCATCTCATCAAAGATCAGGATGCTTGCGGGAGTGAAGAATAAATAAAAGTCGGTTTCCGGGTGCGCAGCTGCAAGGCTTATCACATTCTGCTCAAGGTTTCCTGTGTCAAGCGGGGTATAGGGGACGATGGCCTGCTTTGTCTCCCTGCTGTATTCTGAAAGCGCAGCTTCCCTGCCGAAGGTCACGTGATCATTCCAGTTGCCGTATTCATCAAAGGTGGTGGTCCTGCCGCCGCGGGCGGTGTACCAGATGACATCAAGAAAGGTCGCCAGGGTGAAGACTTCCTTATTCAGTACATATTCTGCATCATTCAGGATACTGTCATCATATATATAATCAGGGTATTTTTCCATGAGCATCTCATCGGGGGCTGCCGAGATAAGGCCGTAGTCAAGACCGCGGAGCACGATCCTTATATCTTTGTCTGCGGCAAAGGCTCTTATCAGGAGCTCATTTATCTCACGGTAGGAGGCTCCGGACAGAGGGACCTTGACGCAATGGGCCTTGAAGAGCTCATCAAACTCCGATGCCCTGAAATTCTGTGTCATGCTGGTGCCTGTTATGATGCTGTCGTAGTCAAAATGCTTCACTATGCCGTCATTCAGATACCGCTCATCCCTGTCGGGCATATAGTAGCTTAAGAAGCTCAGGGGTTTATGATAGTGGAAAAAAGGGTCTGCCGCTATGGTCAGTCCTCCGAAGAGGAGGATGAACGCCAGGAAGGCCGCTATGAAGCTTATACACCATTTTTTCATATATTATCCTTAAAAGTTAAAATACAAAAATGTCGTCATCCCGCTGAAGGAAAAAAGGCACAGGGTAAGCAGTGCCGCAAGGCATACCGCATGTACCTTAAGCTTCAGCCCCTGCTCTGCCATATGCTTCGAATTGGGAAGGGCAAAGGTAATGAAAAAGCCTGCCGTAAGGAATAAGACCGTCTGAAGCAGGACGGGCTCGGGAAACCTCGGGTTGAAGATCTCCCCGATCTTTTTCATAAGCGGTGAATAGAGATATGCTATCCCTTCAATGCTCCCGAAATCAAAGAGGGCTATGCTTCTGAAGAAGCTTACGGCATCTTTTATGCTTTCCGCACGGAAGAAGACCCAGGCAAAGTTTATGAAGATAAAGGCAGCGGCTTTGCGTATAATAGCGGGGATCATTGTAAGGTACTTCCAGAAAAGCCGCTCGAATATCATGACTGTCCCGTGAAGCACTCCCCAGAGTATGAAGGTCCAGCCTGCCCCGTGCCACAGTCCGCTTAAGAAGAACACTATGAAGATATTTATGCAGGTCTTAAGCTTTCCCTTCCTGCTCCCGCCCAGAGGGAAATATACGTATTTTGTGAAAAAGGAGGTAAGCGTGATATGCCAGCGCCTCCAGAACTCCGTGACGGAGGAGGACTTATAGGGAGAATCAAAGTTTACCGGGAGGTCAATGCCAAGCATCCAGCCAAGACCTATGGCCATGTCAGAGTACCCGCTGAAATCAAAATAGATCTGGAAGGTGTAGGACAGCATGGCTATCAGAGCCGTAGAGGAATTGAGGAAGCTGATACCGGAAAAGCAGAGGTTTGCCACATTGCCGAAGGCGTCCGCAAGAAGCACCTTCTTGCCAAGCCCCAGTGTAAAGAGGGCAAGGCCTCTCGCAAGACGCTCCCAGTCCAGGTGTTTCCTGCGCTCATCCTTAAGCTGAGGGATCAGCGCATCATGAGTCACGATGGGGCCTGCGACGAGCTGGGGGAAGAAAGCCACAAAGGAAGCATACTCGGGAAAGGAATACCGGGGGAAATCATCATGGGAGCCGTTGTAGGCATCCGCAATGAAGGAGATCTGCTGGAAGGTGAAAAAGCTTATGCCAAGAGGCAGCAGTATCTTCTGGAGCGGGATATCGGCTTTGAAGAGCGCATTGATGTTTTCTATAAAAAAGTCCGTGTACTTGAAATAACCCAAAGCTCCCAGATTAATTATGAGTCCGGCCGCAAAAACCGCTTTTCTTACGGACTTTTCCCCTGTTTTTATCAATAGCCTGTATATGGCATAATTAAAGACTATGCTGCCGGATATGAGCAGCAGGTATGAGGGATTGAAATAGCCGTAAAACCAGAGCGACATACCCAGAAGAAACAATACCCCCGGGCGGTACAGCCGGAAATGATTCAGGGTATGGTATCCGATAAGGCAGAGCGGCAAAAAAAACAGTATGAAGATATATGAGTTAAATAGCATGGTATCAGTGGTAGTGTAATATGAAGCCTGCGACTAGTGTACTGACACGTTCATAATTAAACTAATCACTTGCCTGCATTTCCATCTGCTGCGTCAGAAAATCTTGTCGGTCTCCGCT
>CACZNY010000425.1 GCA_902782655.1 uncultured Lachnospiraceae bacterium | reverse complement strand
TTAGGTGATGTGCCTAAAGCCATGATAACGGTATCGCACTCTATCTCATATTCGGAACCGGGTATCTCCACGGGTCTTCTCCTGCCTGATGCATCAGGCTCGCCAAGCTCCATCTTTATTACCTTTATGCCTCTTACAAAGCCCTCCTCATTCTCAAGGATCTCTACGGGATTTGTAAGCAGGGCGAAGCCTATACCCTCTTCCTTTGCGTGATGGACCTCTTCAGCCCTCGCGGGAAGCTCCTTTTCGGATCTCCTGTATACTATGGTCACATCCGACCCCAGACGAAGAGCTGTACGGGCGGCATCCATGGCTACGTTGCCTCCGCCCACTACCACGGTCTTCCTTCCCGTATTGATGGGAGTGTCATAATCATCCCTGAAAGCCTTCATCAGATTGGCCCGGGTCAGATATTCATTTGCGGAATAAACACCGAGAGCCTGCTCGCCCGGAATATGCATGAACATGGGAAGTCCCGCTCCCGAAGCGATATATACGGCTTCAAAGCCCTGCTCCTCCATAAGCTCATCTATGGTAAGGGATCTGCCGATGATATAGTCGGTCTTTATCTCGACTCCCAGAGCCTTCACATTCTCTATCTCTTTTGCTACCACGTCCTCCTTGGGAAGCCTGAACTCCGGTATGCCGTAGACCAGCACTCCGCCTGCCTTATGCAAAGCCTCAAAGATCGTAACCTCGTATCCAAGCTTTGCAAGATCTCCGGCGCAGGTCAAGCCTGAAGGTCCGGCTCCTATGACTGCGACCTTCTTCCCCTTGGGCTCTGCCTTTTTCACCGGCACTATGCCGTTCTTCGAGGCCCAGTCAGCGGTAAATCTTTCGAGCTTTCCTATGGAGACCGCTTCTCCTTTTATGCCTCTTATGCACTGTCCCTCGCACTGGGTTTCCTGTGGGCAGACCCTTCCGCAGACAGCGGGAAGCGAGCTGGCCTCGCTTATCACCTCATATGCCCCCGCTTTATCGCCCTCCTTAAGCCTTTCTATAAAGCCGGGTATATTTATGCGCACGGGACAGCCCTCCACGCACTTCGGATTCTTGCACTGAAGGCATCTTGAGGCTTCAGCCTCTGCCTCCTCTTCGGTATAGCCCAGGCATACCTCATCAAAATTCTTTGCACGCACTTTGGGATCCTGCTCCGCAACCGGAACCTTTTTCATCATATCCACTTCGATCGCCATTATTTATCACCCCCGCAGTTTCCTTTATGTGTATCGCCTTCCTGATATTTAAGAAGCCTTCTTCCCTCTTCTGTCTTATATAGCTTCATCCTCTTCATGGCACCGTCAAAATCCACCTTGAAGCCGTCAAACTCCGGTCCGTCCACACAGGCGAATTTTACCTCGTCTCCCACCACAAGCCTGCAGGCCCCGCACATTCCGGTCCCGTCCACCATTATGGGATTCATGGAGACTATGGTAGGTATCCCAAGCTCCTTCGTAAGCTTCACACAGAATTTCATCATTATCATGGGACCTATGGACACGCATTTATCATACTTCCTGCCCTCATTCTTTACGAGATCCTCTATGACTGCAGTGACCATGCCGTGCCTCTTGTACGAGCCGTCATCCGTTGTGACGAATACATGCTCCTCACCTACGGCTTCGATCATTTCCTGCTCCATTATGAGCGTATCCTTATTCTTCGTGCCGATGATCACATCCACATCGACACCGTGCTCCTTAAGCCACTTTGCCTGAGGGTATACCGGAGCGGTGCCAAGCCCTCCTCCCACCAGAAGGTAATGTCTCCTCCTGACCTCCTCCAGGGGCTCTGTCACATATTCGGCGGGATTCCCTAAAGGTCCCACCACATCCGCGAAGTGATCCCCGGCCTTCTTCTCGGCGATCTTATAGCTGGACTCCCCTATGGTCTGGAAGACTATGGTGACTGTCTCCCTTTCCCTGTCATAGTCGCAGATCGTAAGGGCGATCCTCTCGCTTTCCTCCTCAGACCTTACTATAAGGAACTGTCCCGGCTCACACGAGTGCGCCACATTCGGAGCCTCGACCACCATCCTGTAGGTCTTCTCCGCCAAAACTTCAGCTTCAAGAATCTTAAACATGCCTGTCCTCCATATAAAAAATCTTTATAACTTCCGATATCATAGCTGTGCGATTACGAAGATATTATAGATAGCCCTTATGGCATTTTCAAAATCCTCGTTCTTTACGCCTATTATTATATTAAGCTCAGATGAGCCCTGGTCTATCATCTTAACGTTTACATTGGCATGGGCAAGAGCCGAGAATATCCTTCCCGATGTACCCTTGGCAGCCTTCATCCCCCGGCCGACCACAGCTATGAGCGCAAGATCTGATTCTATATCTATGCTGTCGGGATGCGTCATCCTGTTTATCTCGGATACTACGCTCTGCTCCTTCTCGATGAATTCATCCTGGTGCACGATGATGGTCATGGTGTCAATGCCTGAGGGCATATGCTCAAAGGAGATATCATTGTCCTCAAAGGCCTGCAGGACCTTCCTGCCGAAGCCCACCTCAGAGTTCATCTTGTCCTTTTCGATATTTACCGAGCAGAAGCCCTTCTTTCCCGCTATGCCCGTGATGATGAATCTCGATTTCTGCCCCGTGCTCTGCACTATCCAGGAGCCCTTGTCCTCGGGCTTGTTGGTATTCTTTATATTGATGGGTATGCCCTCGCGTCTTACGGGGAAAATGGCATCCTCATGCAGCACGGAGGCTCCCATGTAAGCAAGCTCTCTGAGCTCTGTATAGGTTATCATCTCTATGTTTTCGGGATCGGTGATGATTCGCGGGTCAGCTACGAAAAAGCCCGAAACATCAGTCCAGTTTTCATATACATCCGCTTTTACGGAGCGGGCCACTATGGATCCCGTGATATCGGAGCCGCCTCTTGAAAAGGTCTTTATGCTGCCATCGGGATAAGAGCCGTAAAAACCCGGGATCACGGCTCTTTCGATATCCTTAAGCCTTTCATACACCGCATCATAAGTTCTTGCGGAATCAAAGCTTCCGTCCTCCCTGAAGAATATCACCTCCGCGGCATCCACAAACCGGTATCCGAGATAATCGGCAAGGAGTATCCCATTAAGATATTCTCCGCGGCTTGCCGCATAATCCTCGCCGATCTTCCGGCTGAAATTCTTTTTTATGGTATTAAACTCTTCCTTCAGCGAAACCTTAAGGCCAAGTCCCGCTATTATCTCATTGAATCTTCCCTCTATTTCCGAGAATACCTTTGAGAAATCCTGATCCCCGGAAGCAAGGGAATATGCCTTATACAGAAGATCCGTGACCTTATTGTCCCTGTCATCCCTTTTTCCGGGAGCCGACGGCACCACGTACCTCCTGTCCTTATCCAGGCTTATGATATGCTTTACCTTTTCAAACTGCTTCGGTCCCGACAGGGAGCTTCCTCCAAACTTAACTACTTTTTTCATAAACTGAACTCCTAAGAAAAAATAATATTGTCCCTTGACATGCTCTCTATCCTTGCAAGGGCATATACTTCAAAGCCCGCATCGGTCAGCTTCGACCTGCCGGGCTGGAAATTCTTTTCGATAAGCACTCCCACTCCCGCTATGGTGGCATGAGCCATCCTGATAAGCCTTATGGCTCCCGTTGCACACTCTCCGTTTGCCAGGAAATCGTCTATTATCAGAACGTGATCCTTTTCGGATATCACCCCCTTCGACATGGTGAGCTCGTAATTTGTTCCCTTCGTAAAGGAGGTTATCATGGTCTGGTAAAGATCGTCATTTAATACCTTGGAGGGCTGCTTTTTAAGTATCACGAGCTTCAGCCCCATCTCGATGGCAGTGAGCAGCGCCGGAGATATACCGGAGCTTTCTATGGTCACGATCTTGGTGATCCCCATCCCCTTGAAATGCGAGGCGAAATCCTTTGCGCATTTCTGCATCAGCTCCGGATCCACCTGGTGGTTTATGAAAGTGTCCACCCTCAGGATATCTTCATTTACCGCTGTCCCGTCCTTCAGTATCCTTTCTTCCAGTAATCTCATAGTCTCTCCCTTCAAAAAAACACTTCAAAGCTGTATCTGCCGCTGCTGTCCTGACTTACCGTAAACATCCCAAGGTTCTCACCGTCTACCGCATAGATCTTTCCCGTCCTCTTTTTAAGGCCTCCCGGCTCCTCATAGCTTTCCGGTATCAGATAATAATCCCGGCCTCCTGAGCTTATCATTGAATTGCACTGATATGTATAGGTTCCTAAAGAGCCCGGTACATGCCCGTATATATCCAGAAGAGCGCCGTCCTTTATAAGTGTCGCTATTATGAGATTGGCAGCATCCTGCGGAGAGCAGACTCCCGTATACTGCAGGTCATATTCGACCCTTACGGTATCACTCAGGCTTCCGTCCTCATCCATGAAACGGAAGGCGAAGCTGCTGTGTCCCAAAGGCATGGCAAGCTCCCTCTTGAAAACCTCCGAGTTCTCATCCGGCTCCGACCCGTCCCGGGTAAAATAGATGGTCCCGGAGGCATCCTCCTCAATACTGCCGTCTGCTCCGCTCTCAAAGGCCACCTTTGCTGATATCCCCTGAGGCTTTATATAGCTTCCGGCCTCGGGATATATCACAAGCTCCTTTCTTATCTGATCCTCGGCCGCTTCATCCTCCGAGGGGGTGATGTC
>CACZNY010000424.1 GCA_902782655.1 uncultured Lachnospiraceae bacterium | reverse complement strand
TATATCAAAAGAGCAAAGGAATATGCGGGGGACGGGGTGAAGCTCTGCACGGTGATCGGCTTCCCCAACGGAAGCCATACGACGGAGTGTAAGGTTTTTGAGACAAAGGATGCGATAGCAAACGGAGCGGACGAGGTCGATATGGTCATCAATATCGGTGAGCTGAAGGCCGGGAACGATGACTATGTGCTGGACGAGATACGCAGCCTGAGGGAGGCTTCAAAGGGGAAGATACTGAAGGTCATAGTGGAGACCTGCCTGCTTACTGAGGAGGAAAAGATAAGGGTCTGTGATATAGTGACAAAGTCGGGCGCTGATTTCATCAAGACCTCCACGGGCTTCTCTACGGGAGGCGCTACATTTGAGGACGTGGAGCTTTTCGCGAAGCATGTAGGGCCTGAGGTGAAGATAAAGGCCTCCGGCGGGATATCAAGCATCGAGGATGCGGAGAGGTTCATAGAGCTGGGAGCATCGAGGCTCGGTACCAGCAGGATAGTAAAAATAGTAAGCGGTAGTACACTAAGCTCGTGAAAGACCTACTATGTACGCAGAACCATTACGAAATCAAAGATTTCTATGGTTCTTGTGTCGCTAAGATTTCAAAGTAAGGAAAAAAACTGATCTGAGGACTTATAAGGGATGTATTTTCAGGAGGACGGAAAATGATAAATCTGACATTGGATGGAGCTGAGGAGAATACTGCAGAGGAGAAGGCTCCGGCCGCTGCCGCGGAAAAGGATCTGAATACACAGATAGCTGAGATCGCAAAGCAGGCAGAGACCCTGTCACCGGAGGAGCAGAAGCAGGTGGATGATTTCGCACAAAAGATCGACCTGCATGATGCGGCCGTGGTCTCAAGATACGGAGAATCAGCAAGGACAAAGGCCACAGGCTTCGCAGATGAGGCGCTTAAAACCGTGACCGGAAGGGATACCGGAGAGATAGGAAAGCTCTTGTCCCAGCTTACGGTTCAGGTTAAAAAATGCGATCCCGGTGAGCCGGGCGGCTTCAAGCTGATAAAGAGCGCGAAGCGGAAGCTGGAGGAGATAAAGGTGCAGTACGGCAAGGTGAGCAATGCCGTGGACTCCATCGCAAAGGAGCTTGAGGGACAGAGGATGAAGCTTCTCGTGGATATTGAGGGCCTTGACAAAATGTATGATGAGAACCTTGAGTACTATAAGGAGCTTACCATGTACATTCTGGCAGGCAAGAAGAAGCTGGAGGAAGCAAAGAGCGGGGAGCTCGAGGAGCTCAGGAGAAAGGCCGAGGAAACAGGTGCACAGGAGGATGCCTGGGCTTATCAGGACTTCAAGGAGCGCATAGCCCAGTTTGAAAAGCAGATATATGACATGGAGCTGACACGCACCACCTGCATGCAGATGGCACCCCAGATACGCATGGTGCAGAAGAACGATCAGGACATGGCGCGCAGCCTTTATACGTCATCGACGGATACCATATCACTGTGGAAGAGGCGCATCGCCCTGGCGCTTGCGATAGAAAACAGCAGACAGGCAACTGAAATGCAGAAGGCAGTATCAGACATCACGAACCAGATGCTAAGGGAGCAGTCAGCGGCGCTTAAGATGAACGCGGTAGAGGCTGCGAAGGAATCCGAGCGCGGCATCGTGGATATAGAAACTCTGAAACAGGCGAATGCGGATATCATCTCCATGATAAGCGATGTCACAAGGATACAGGAGGAAGGAAGAGAGAAGAGAAGGCTGGCGGAGGCCGAGCTTCAGAATATCGAGGACGAGCTCAGGACCGCGCTTGTCGGGGCAAGTAAGGGAGTCTGATGGGAAGGATAAAGGGCAAAGTCATAAGGACAGTCCTTTTGGCAGGTCTTACCTGCGCGGCCGTGGGATTGCTGAACGCCATGGGGCAGCCGCTGATAGTGGCTCTCGGAGTGAGGCTTGCTTCCCTTGCCACGACGGCAGCCGGCGTGGGCGGAGGCGTACTCACTCTATGGTCTGCGGCGGATCTTGCAGCGGGAGCAAGGAAGGAGCTTGCCCTTGCAGCCAAGGAGCGGAAGACAGCAAGACTTGACGTGGAGCCTGAATCCGTCCCCGTGGAGGATATGACCAGCCCGGAGGCTACGAGAGCGAGGCTTGGAAGGATAAGCGAGGGCTCTCCGGGACTTATTCCCTTAATGAACAGATGCCTTGCGCAGCTTGACCGGATGGATGAGCTGCAGAGACGGCAGGGAGAGCTGCTTGCCTTAAATAAGGCAGCCTACCTTAAGGATACGGTAGGAACCCTTGACACTGTCGAGAAGGAGATCTGCCTGAACTTAAGAGGCGTCGTGAATCAGTGCATAGTGGCGGGTGACGGCGCTGATGAGAGCAGGCTTGACATGGAAAAGGTGGAATCGATACTGGCACAGGACCAAAAGCTTCTGGATCAGTCGAGGGAGCTTCTGGTGGTTTCGGCAGACTGGATAGACAAGTATAATTCCCAGGAGGGAGGAGCAGACAGATCGCTCCTCGACAACTGGATAAAGGTAATACAGAATACTATAAACGGTGGAGGTTTTTCGTGATGAAATTCAGGAAGATCATTGCAATGCTCCTGGCAGCGGCAGTCTGCCTTACGGGATGCGGGGATAACCTTGGCAGCGGGAGCGAGGTATATTCGAGAGAGGAGAGCTTAAAGGAGCTTGATGCCTACTGGAATGAGATAAAGCCGGTGGAGCTTAAGGCGCCTCTGGATATCTATGAGGACTCGGAGGAATCAGTGACGCTGGCGGATATAGACACCTTCCCTCTGGTGGTCGAAGGCAGAGGACAGATAAATATCGAGGTGGCTGCCGCAACCGAGATGAGCTCCAAGGCTCCCGATGACTGGATGGTGACGGCGGCCGAGCGGTTTAATGCAGGAAAGAATGAGGTGAACGGCAGATCCGTTTCCGTATCGGTAAGGAAGATAACCTCGGGAGAGGTAGTGACCTATATGGAGGACGGAGGCTACAGACCGGATGTCTACGCGCCTTCGAATTCCGCCTGGGGAGATATGCTCAGCGCCAAGGGCTTCAACGTGATAAAGCTTGCAGACAGGGTGGCTGGCAATACCGCCGGTGTCCTTATGGAAAAGAAGACCTA
>CACZNY010000423.1 GCA_902782655.1 uncultured Lachnospiraceae bacterium | reverse complement strand
GCTGCCATGGCTATCTTTGAAGCCAGCATGGAGGTTCCTCCCATTTCGAAGAAATCCTCGTCGATGCCTATCGATTCGATGCCGAGAGCCTTCGCGAACATCTCCGCTATCTCCTTCTGGAGAGGAGTCGAAGCCGATCTGCCCTTTGATTCCTTCTTCTTTGCCTCGGGTCTCGGCAGAGCCTTCTTATTCACCTTGCCGTTCACGGTAAGAGGAAGCTCCTCCAGATATACATATACTGCCGGTACCATATAGGATGTAAGCGTCTTCTTAAGATGGGCGGAAAGCTCCTCCTCATTTACGGGATGCCTTGCCACATAGTAGCCTGCGAGATACTTCCCGTCTCCCTCGCCCAGTACCATCACTACGCTCCTCTCGATCCCCGGGAACGTGTTCATAGTATTTTCTATGCCGTCAAGCTCTACCCTGAGTCCGCGGATCTTTATCTGGTTGTCATTCCTGCCGCAGTGCATGATCTCACCCTTGTGGTTAAAGTAGGCGATATCGCCGCTGCGATACATCCTGCGTCCATCGCTGTCCGTGATGAAGACCTCCCTGGTCTTCTCGGGAAGCCCCACATAGCCCTTCCCTACACAGTCTCCCGTTATCACAAGCTCACCGCGCATATACTTCGGCAGGATGTTTCCGAAACGGTCTCTTATAAGGAAGCCCGTATTGGCATTAGGTCCGCCTATGGTGACATAGCTGCCGTCAAGCTCGCCGATGCTTACCGATACACAGGTCTCTGTAGGTCCGTAGGAATTAAATACTATCCCGTCAAAGCCCGCGTTGCGGAGCTTCTCATACATTCCCTTCGGGAAGGGCTCAGCGCCGAGTATCACTGCCTTAAGCTGCTTAAACACCTCGGAAGCCGCCTGCACCTCAAGGATTGAGAGCATGTAGGAAGGAGTGCATTTCATCATATCCACTCCCGTCTTCCTCATCGTCTCCACTAAAAGCATGGGATTATGGACCTCATCCTCCGAGGCCATCACCACTGTTCTGCCATGATAGATCGGCATCATCTCCTCTATTATCGATACATCGAAGGTGATGGCGGCAAGAGCCAGCCATACCGTGGAATTATCCACATAGGCATGGGCAAGCGTATTCCTGTCATTAAGATCAAGCAGGTTGCGCAGGTTCTTATGCGAGATCTCCACTCCCTTGGGATTGCCCGTAGAGCCTGAGGTATAGATGCAGTAAGCAGGATCATCCTCCCTGATCCTCTTCCTCTTTGGCTCGGTATCGGGAGCGCTGCCCTCATAAATATCGGAAAGCTCAATGACCGACACCGCACTGTCAAAAAGCGTAGCCCTCTTTGCATGCAGCTCAGTCGTGGTAATAAGTACGGATATGCCCGCATCCTTAAGAATGAAGGCTATCCTGTCATCGGGATAATCAGGCTCAAGGTTCACGAAAGCGGCCCCCGTCTTCATGATGCCCTGCCTTATGGCATAGACATCCTCGTTACGTTCCATATAGAGTCCGACCCTGACTCCCCGTCCGATACCCTTTTCCAGAAGGGTATTGGCTATCTTATTGGCTCTGCTGTTCAGCTCGGCAAAGGTTATCTTCCTGCTGCCGCCGCAGGCTATGACTGCGATCCTGTCGGCATACTTCTCACAGGCCTCCCTCATCCTGTCGGGCGCGAAGGCAGGCTCCACCGCAGCCTTCGTAGCATTAAAGGACTCAAGCTCCGCTGCCATCTCATCAGTCACAAAGGAGATATCAGACATCCTCTCCTTTGTCATCATCTCCTTAAGTCCCTGATCCATGCTCTTTATCATGGAGCGGATATAATCAGGGCTGAAACGGTCCGCATTATACTCGATGCTGTAATGCACCTTATCCCCCGTAAGGAATACCATCACATTAAGCGGCGCCTTGGCAGCATCAAGGTTCATGGGCACAAGCTCCGCCCTGCTCCCGCATAAGCTGTCGAAGGCAAAGTCATCGCCCTGATATGCAAACATCACGTCGGCATTCACACCGAACTGCCTGCAGACCTCCCCGAAGGAATAAAGATCTGCGGCCTGGGTGTCCGAAAGCTGCGCTCCCATTGCCTTTACGTGTTCCTTCACGGTCTCTCCGGGCTTTGCCCTTCCTGCTATCGGTATGGTCTTGACCAGCATGGCCACGGTATTAAGAAGCCTCGAATCCGATCTTCCGTTGTAGATGCCCGCAAATACCGAGCTTTCGGTATTAAGGTAAGCATTCAGCAGATGGCCGAAGCAGGCTGAGAACATCGCATTAAGGGAAAGCCCGTTCTTATTGCAAAAATCCTTTATCTCACTCACAGTGACAGCCTCGCCGTCGGTCTCAAGCACACCGGGAGCTCCTGTCCCGTCCTTTGCCCTTGTCCCGTCAGCTATGTCTCCTGTGGGAAGGGACTGCGTCTCCGCCTCATCAAGAAGCTTCTCGTAGTAGCTCTTTATCTCTTCAAGCCTCTTTGCGGTACGCTCATGCTCCTCGTTGAGCACTGCCTCATAGCCGCTGTATTTCTCGGTCTCAGGCTTTTCTCCCGCATAGGCTTTCGAGATATCGTTCAGGAATATCCCCATTGAGGTGCCGTCCGAGATGAGATGGTGCATCTCAAGGAATAAATACCTCTTTCCGTCCCCGGTATTTATGAGCTTTATCCGGTAGAGCCTTCCTCCTATGAGATTGAAGGGCTGTACCAGACTGTCCTTCACCGCATCAATGGAATCAGCGCTTACCGTCTCCACCGACTCCTCCGTAAAGGAAAGATCCGCATCCATCCTCCTCATGCGTATATCCCCGTCATCATTGAGGAAAAGCCTGGTCTTGATGAAAGGATGGGCATTCACGGCCGATACTATGGCGCTCTTAAGCCTTCCCTCATCAAGGGCGGCATCGATCTCAAGCAGTATCGGGATATTGTACTTGCAGGTGGAAGGCGATGCCACGCACTCCACGTACACGCCCTCCTGTGTCTTGGAGAGAGGGTAATCAGGCCGCAGGGAAAGATCAGCCTCATGAACCCCTCCTCCCTGCTTTGCAAGGATGAAGCTCTCAAGCTTTACTATCGTGCTCTGCTCCTTAAGATCCCTTGTGGTGAATACCAGATCAAAGGTCTTTGAAAGCAGCGCGTTCAGCTTGATGGAGCCTATGGAAGAAAGCCCCGCATCCTGCAGCTGCGTCGTGACCCCGAAATCCTTATGTCCCAGCACATCAGCCACACAGTCATAGATCTTCTGCTGCATGTCGTTCGTAGGCATCACGAGCTCCTCATGGGCTCTTTCGGGCTTCGGAAGGGCACGCTTATTGACCTTCTGGTTCTGGTTCAGCGGTATGGCATCAAGCTGCATGGTCACGGCAGGCACCATATAGGGAGGCTTCTCACTGCGTATAAAGTCATTCAGCGCAGACACATCTATCTTATCGTCTGATACGACATAGGCAGCGATATACTTCTCACCCGAAGCCTCATCCTCGAAGGCCTGCACCGTTGCATCCTTTATTCCCTTAAACTCCCTGATGATGCCCTCGACCTCGGTGAGCTCTATCCTGAAGCCCCTGACCTTCACCTGTCCGTCGTTACGTCCGATGAAGTCCACCTCTCCGTTTTTAAGAAGCCTCACCACGTCGCCGCTGCGGTAGGCTCTCTCATAGCCGGGCTCATCGGTGAAGGGGTTTTTGATAAAGGCCTTTTCCGTAAGCTCCGGCCTGTTAAGATAGCCTTCCGCCACTCCCGCTCCGGATATAAGGAGCTCTCCGGGGATAAGAGCCGGAAGCTGCCTGCCGTAGCTGTCAGCCACATATACCTTGTAGTTAGCGATAGGCCTGCCTATGGGAACCCTGTCATAAAGCCTGTCCATAAGCTTGCTCGTGGCAAGTATCGTACACTCTGTAGGCCCGTAAACATTATAGAAGGGCGGCGCCGACTCCACGGGAGACAGGGGCACCAGCTTCTCTCCGCCCGTTGATAGGAATCTTAAAGTCGCAGGTGAAGCCATGGAATAGAACTGCCTTCCCACCTGAGTGGTCATAAAGCTGTGGCTTATGGCGTTTTCATTGAAATAGCTCTCAAGCGCCAGCAGATCCAGACGTATCTCCTCATGTATGATGTAGACACAGGCGCCGGTGGTGAGAGCCGGATATAGATCCATCATATCGGCATCGAAGCCGTAGCTTGCATAGGCCGCTACCCTTGAGGCGGGATCAAGCTCATAGAATTCCCTGTACCAGCTGCAGAAGTTCGCGATGTTTCTGTGCAGAAGCTTGACGCCCTTCGGAGTGCCGGTGGAGCCGGAGGTATATAGCAGTATGAAAAGGCTGTCCGGTGAAGGCATCGCCCCGTCCGGTACTCTTCCCTCCGGAAGATTCGGGATATCCCTGGTCAAAAGCACCTCTCCCCTGTACTCCGGGACTCTGGGCAGCAGCTCCTCATCCGCTATGAGGCAGGCAGCGTCTGCGTCCTGCATCATGAAGGTAAGACGCTCCACGGGATAGGAGGGATCAAGAGGCTGATAGGCAGCCCCTGTCTTTAAGACTCCCAGGGATGCCGTGACCATATAGGAAGATCTGGATATCAGTATCGATACCACCTTTCCTGCGCCGACTCCCCTTGACCTTAAGCTTGCGGCTATGCGGTCTGATATCTCATCGACCTCCCTGTAGGAGAGCATCCTGCCCTTATAAAATACGGCATTATTATCCGGATATTTTGCGGCGGCCTTCTTAAAGAGGGTCACGATATCGGCGATCTCATATTTACGCTCCGTTGCGTTATTAGCCTCCTGCTCGGCTATATCCTCTGC
>CACZNY010000422.1 GCA_902782655.1 uncultured Lachnospiraceae bacterium | reverse complement strand
TAAACACTAAGCTCGTGAAATACCTCGCAAAGTGTTTAGGTACGCTTTCGCACTAAGCTCGAAAATACCTCGCTAAGTGCTCAATGTGTATCTGTACTCCGAACAAAATCAATCCGATAATGGATACTATAAGTCCCGGTACGGTTCCCAGCGGGATATACTTCATCTCTATCTCATGCGTCCCCTCCGGCAGCTCCATTCCCATCAGAAGCTCTGTGGCCGGCACAGGCTCTATCCTCTTTCCGTCACATTTTATATGCCATGAGGTATCATAAGGGATGGTCATCACGACTATCTGTCCATCAGCAGTCTCAGCATTGAACCTTAAATGTGAGCTGGTGATCTCATCTACCCCTCCTATGCCCTGGTCCATAACTGCGGCGGCCTCAGACCATGCAGCAATAGCCTTTTCATCCTCAAAATAAAAGCAGGGCTCCGTGATCTCCAGCTCTTCCTTCAGTATCTGCATTCTTATCTCAAGTTTATCTCCCTGTTTGAATGAACCCGCGCAAAGAACATTCCACTGTCTTTCCGTAAAATACCACCCATAGGAGTCCCCGTTAACAAAAACCTCTCCGCTCTGAAGATGCGGCGCACGGAAAAAGATATACAACGGCATATCCTCCATGACACTCAGATCATAGACGATATACCCCTCATCCTCAGTCCTTACGAAGTGACCTGGTTCTGTCTCCTCTGCCCCTTCAAGAGTATAGGTAAAATCTGCTTTTTTATATAAATCCTCACTTATCCCCCAGCATTTAGCCAGCTTGTTCTGCTTTTCAAAGGTATTGTCATTCTTATCAAAGGAAAAATCCTTAAGCTCTGCAGGCGCAATGTAGGCCATGGGAAGCGCATATTGATCCCTGTACACACGGTAATCACCTGCCTCATCCATATATTCATACGGCTTATGGAAATCATCCCCACGTTCGGAGATAAGATACCTTACTCCCAGTACAGCATCGGAAAAGCTGGTGCTGCCCCCGTTATAAAAGGTATAGTACGGCATCCTTGTGAAGCCGTAATTCATAAGATAATCATTGACTGCATCCTTCTCGCAGGAGCTGTCATGAGAAAGTCCTATATAATCAAACATCGCAGCATCATTTACTGCCCTGTCAAAATCCTTCTCTATACGGTAAAAACCATCGTCCCGGGATTTAATGTAATCCACAGCTTCACCTATCCTGCGGTAATCCTCTTTAAAGCGCTCCATCTCAGGGAGCTTCCCGTCATTTCCGTTAAGCCGAATAAATGAAGTCCTGGCATCGTAAAGCATATCCGGTACGGAAACCGCAATAAGCAGTATAAATCCCCAAATGCGAAGATAACCCTTCTCAGCGATACTGGCCAGATAAGCCGCCAATGCTGCGATCAGCACTATCACGGCGTTCACTATCTGCCTTTCCCTGTCGAAATACACGTTTTTTGTAAGTATAAGCCAGACCATATAAAGCACAAGAAGTCCTGTTGCCGCAAGCACCTTAACCCTGCCTTTTTTCCACTCCACAGCTTCTTCCGCCGCACTGTAATAAAGGGAAATAAACCCTTTATACCCCAGCACGACCGTCATAAGGCTTACCAGGTAGGCATATCTGAAATAAAACTCCTCAGGATTATTGAATCCATGCCATACTGAGTCAAAGGTGTTTATCCACATGCTGATGCATACAACACACAGAAGGAATGCATTCGCCAGCTTTTCCCTTATCCCGTATTCCTTTGATATAAAATAGATGATAGCAAAGAGCATTGCCGCAATCGTGCAGTGCATGAGCGGCATGTTCTGATTCCTGGTGCTTCCGGAAAAAAGATTTGCAAATAGCTGATTCATTTGGAAATTTCTGAAGAATCCGTAATTTGCCGTATCCGTGGTCTTCTCCCCTATGAGTGACAGCCCTGTCCTTATGAGGAAGAACCCGTCAATGAGAAGGACAGTCACGCCCGCAAGGACAAAGTCCCTGAGCTTTTTGATGTATTTCGTATCGGCTATGACCCTCGAAACATAGACTAATGCCAGGAAAATGACCAGCATGAAGCCCATATGATAATTTATATATATGTGAAGGACGCAAGCTATTATCAGCGGTATGCTGCTCATCCTCTCATCCAGGAATTCAAGCAGATAGTAAATAATAAGTGGAAGCAGAGCGATGCAGGTAAAATAGATCATCAGCACGAAATAGCCAAAGAAGAAAGCTATAAAAGCATATGCTGTCGAGAAAAGCAGAGACATCCACGTACTCCGGTACCTCCTGTTCAGCAGGATGGACATGAAAAGCCCTGCAAGTGATATCTGTATGGAAAATACAAACTCTATGCCATAGGCTACCCTGTCTCCCTGAAAGAAAAACAGCAGAAGCAGCAGAGGATCATGAAGCTGAAACGCCGCAAGCCCGGGAAAATCTCCTCCGAGAGTCTTTGCCAGCATATAGGAGAAATCGTTTTTATTATGAAAAGTATTGATATAGTAGCTGAAGAAGTTTGCAAACTCGACATCCATATCCCCGGTAAGCACTGATGATGGTCCGTAGGGATACAGACCGCAAATGGCAAAATAGACCTGCGCCATAATAAGCGGCAAGAGGAAAGCGCATATATATATATAAATGTTTCGCTTTACGGTTTTCATTAGCCTGTTCCTGCATGCATAACAGAGCTGCCGTGCAAAATCACACATCAGAGAGCATTGTCCTTCGGGAATAGTATCACAAACCCTGATAATGCACAATAAGGAAACATTGGCATTTTGCAAAAACAGGTTTGTAAGGTATTATATTGTAGGCATGAAAACGGGAATCATAAACAAAAGGATTGTCTTCTATATACTGTCTCTGGGAATGCTGGTCTTTTTTTCCGTGCTCTTTTGCAGGATACCGCTTAGAAGCAGGATCTACAGGGATGACAGACCCTGGTATGGTGCTGTTTCCTTTTCGAGGGAGCCGGGCTTCTATGACGAGCCTTTTTATCTGACGATGGATGCACCTGAGGGAGAAATATACTATACGCTTGACGGGACGGAGCCGGACAGGAGCTCCCTTAAGTATGAGAAACCTCTGTATATCTATGACAGCAGCTCAGATCATAATATCCACTCCATGCGTGATGATGTGAGCATTTTCTTTGATGAGGACAAAAGG
>CACZNY010000421.1 GCA_902782655.1 uncultured Lachnospiraceae bacterium | reverse complement strand
CACCCCGCTACGCCTGCGTTTTCAGATACGCACTCTCGGGCAAGCATACTTCGCATTAGTCCAGATATTTTGCGATCGTTATACTAGAGGAGGGGATTCCGGTTTTTTCAGGCCGGAAGGAGTAACTCGCACATTGGCGGGATGAAAGACCTATAATATGTAAACGTTTCGCATAAAAGAGCCCTAAAAAGATAGGGCTCTTTTTAGTTACAAAATAATGATTGACGAAACGTTTCGCTTAGAGTTATAATCTTTCATACAGTTGGTCTGTAGACATGCATTTTTAGCATTGCGGAGGATTACATGCGGGATTTATTACTTGGTATAGACATAGGTACAAGCTCCTGTAAGGTGGCAGTATTTGCGCCGGATGGAAAAGTGATAACTGCCAAAAGCGCAGAGTATGAGGTATACCGCCCCCATGCCGGCTGGGCAGAGCAGGATCCGGAGGACTGGGTCAAAGGTGTATATGATTGTATCCGGAGGATCTTTGCAGAGACTGATGTTACCGCTGAGGAGATACGCGGGATCGGGGTTGACGGACAGGGCTGGTCTGCCATAGCGATAGATAAGGAAGGCAGGGTCCTTACAAGGAATCCGATATGGATGGACATGCGTGCGCAGGATATCTGCGACAGACTTAATAAAGAGATCGGGGAGGAAAGGATATTCGGACTTGCAGGGAATCCGCTGAAGCCTTCTTATACTACTCCCAAGATAATCTGGTATCGGGAAAATCACCCGGAAATCTACAATAAGATTGATAAAATACTTCAGTGCAACAGTTTTCTGGTATATCGACTGACGGGTGAAATATCCCAGGATGTAAGCATGGGATACGGTTGGCACTGTTTTGATATGAGGAAGGCCGAATGGGACACCGGTATGGCAAAAGAGCTGGGGATACCGGAAGCTTTCCTTCCTCCCATTTTCCCCTGCACGGCTGTAGTGGGGAAAGTAAACAGTGAAGCAGCGGCCGAGACAGGATTATGCGTGGGAACTCCGGTGGTAGCGGGAGGACTTGATGCGGCATGCGGAACTCTTGGCGCAGGGGTAGCGAGGCCGGGAGAAACCCAGGAGCAGGGCGGACAGGCAGGCGGTATGAGTATATGCATTGATGAATATGCCGCGGATCCGAGACTGATTCTCGGGTATCATGTGGTGCCTGATACATGGCTGCTTCAGGGAGGGACTACCGGTGGCGGCGGAGTGATGCGCTGGTTCGAGCAGAACTTTGCGGATTATGAGAGGACAAACGGCAGTGATAAGCCGTCTTTGGTTCAGTTAAATGAGATAGCGGAAAAGATTCCTGCCGGGTGTGATGGAATGGTCTTTCTGCCTTATATGAACGGGGAGCGCACTCCGATATGGGATCCTGAAGCAAAGGGCGTGTTCTACGGTCTTGATTTTTCCAAGACCAAAGGACACTTTGTAAGAGCCTGTATGGAAGGAGTGGCTTTTGCTCTTAGACACAATCTGGAGGTGGCGGCATCTGCGGGGGCAGGGGTTGACGAGCTTAAAGCAATGGGGGGCTCGGCAAATTCATTGCTGTGGACGCAGATAAAGGCGGATATTACCGGGAAAAAGATAGTGGTGCCGGCCAGTGATACGGCTACTACATTTGGGGCGGCTATCCTTGCGGGGGTTGGAGTCGGACTCTATCCGTCATGCGCTGAGGCTGTGGACAGGACGGTAAGGGTGACGCGGATTCATGAGCCGGATCCGGAGAAAAAAGAAATATACGATAAGCTGTACGGCATTTATCTCGAGCTTTACGAAAAGCTTAAGGATACTATGCACAAAGGGTAAGAGCTCAGATAAGTCAGATATATAACTGCGTTTTAGAGGAGGAAAAAAGATGAAAGCAGGAGTTGTACATGCAAGGGAGGATATCCGCTATGAGGATATCGAAAAGCCAAAGGCAGAACCCGGAAAGGTGGTAGTAAAGGTAAAGTATACCGGTATATGCGGGTCTGACATTCCGCGCGTAAACGGTGATGCATGCCATTATTTCCCTAATGTGCTGGGACATGAGTTTTCCGGTGTCATCGACGAGATCGGTGAGGGAGTGACTTCGGTCAAGGTCGGAGACAGAGTGGCAGGGATACCTCTGGTTCCATGCATGAAATGTGAGGACTGTCAAAAAGGAAATTATTCTCTTTGTAAGCACTACAGCTTTATCGGATCAAGAGAATTCGGAAGCTTTGCAGAGTATGTGGCGGTACCCGAGAAAAATGTTGTCAGGTTTTCAGATGATGTGGACTTCGTCAAAGGCGCTTTCTTTGAGCCTGCGACCGTGGGACTGCACGGACTTGAGCGGACAGATTACAAGGGCGGAAAGACTGTAGCGATCCTTGGCGGCGGTACCATTGGCATGATGACAATGCAATGGGCAAAGATCTTCGGCGCAAGGCTGACAGTGGTGTTTGATATAGTCGATGAGAGGCTTGATCTGGCAAAAAGGCTCGGCGCGGATGCAGGGATAAATACATTGCAGGAAGACTTCATGGATAAGGCTAAGGAGCTTACAAACGGACGGGGCTTTGATTATGTTTTTGAAACTGCGGGGAATACCATCACCATGAAGATGGCCTTTAAGCTTGCTGCGAATAAGGCGGATGTCTGTTTTATCGGAACGCCTACGAAGGAGCTGAGCTTTAGCGTTGATGAGTGGGAGAATATGAACCGTAAGGAGTTCAGGCTTACGGGGTCGTGGATGTCGTATTCAGCTCCTTTCCCGGGGCATGAATGGGAACTTACGGCTCATTATTTCGGAACAGGTGAGTTGAAATACGACGATTCCTTTGTGTATAAGATACAGCCCCTGAGCGGGATAGCGGAAGCCTTTGAGTGGTTTAAGACGCCGGGAACAGTGAAGGGCAAGGTTCTTATTGACAGCGAGAAGTAATTAGTCTGACGGGTATGCTTAGCATATCCGGGAAGGCGTGATAACTAATTAATCAATTTGAAAGGAGATCATCATGGGAGTAGATCCAAACAAAGTACCACAGATCACGTTGTATACAGGAGACAAGGTTCCGTGTATGGGCATGGGCACCTTTGGATCCGACAGATTCTCGGCGGAGGAAGTCAGTAATGCAGTCGCCGGGGCAATAAGAGCCGGCTATCGCATGTTTGACTGCGCCGCATGCTATGGAAATGAAGATCAGATCGGAGAGGTATTTAAGGCAGCATTTGATGAGGGAGTGGTAGAGAGGAAGGATCTCTATATCATGACCAAGGTCTGGAACGATATGCACAGGGAAGTAGAGAAATCTGCCAGAAAGAGTATTGCAGATCTCCAGTGCGATTACATAGACCTGTTTTTTATTCACTGGCCTTTCCCGAATTACCATGCACCGGGATGTGATGTAGACTCCAGGAATCCTGATTCAAAGCCTTTCTCTGTAGAGGAATTCCTGGATACCTATCGTCAGATAGAGGAGCTTGTGGATAAGGGGCTTGTCAGGCATATAGGTATTTCCAACATGACAATTCCGAAGCTTGAGCAGGTAGTGGATAAATTCCGCATCAAGCCGGTTGCCTGTGAGATGGAGCTTCATCCCTGCTTCCAGCAGCAGGAGCTTTTTGATTACCTCAAGGCTCATGATATTCAGCCTATCGGGTTCATGCCTTTGGGATCCCCGCAGCGGCCGGAGAGGGATATAGTAGCTACGGACATTGCCGATATGCAGGTGCCTGAATTTAAGGCGATTGCAGAGAAGCATGGCGTGCATCCTGCCATCATTGCGCTGAAATGGGCTGTGCAGAGAGGGCAGATCCCGATTCCCTTCTCTATCCATGAGATGGAGTATGTGAGCAACCTTCAGTCTACACAGACCGAGCCGCTTACGGATGAGGAGATGGCTACGATAGCTACCCTCGAAAAGAATAACAGACTGGTCAAGGGACAGGTATTCCTGTGGCCGGGCGCTACAGACTGGCATGATCTGTGGGATGAAGACGGAGTAATAGTCGATTGTCCTGACGCAAAGTAATCGACAAGCCGGTGGCTTGTCGATGGGCACGCTTTGACGCGCTGAGCGCGTCAGTGCCCCAGGGAAGCCGGGAGATCCTATACCATTAAGCAGGCAATAGAGAGCCGGGCAAAAGGAAATAACAGAAGCCGGTGGCTTGTCGATGGGCACGCTTTGACGCGCTGAGCGCGTCAGTGCCCGGGATGTATAGATTATATTTACAGGGGTAAAGAAGATGAGTGAATTGATGCAGAAAATGGTGCAGGAGAGGAAGAATGGGAAGGCTGCAGGGGTGCCCTCCTACTGTACTGCAAATGAAATAGTCATAGAGGCGCTTATCCGTCAGGCGAAGGAGCTGGACGTTGATATACTTATAGAGGCGACAGCGAATCAGGTAAATCAATTTGGCGGATACACAGGCATGAAGCCCGCGGATTTCCGTGATTTCGTATATGGGATCGCGGACAGGGCTGACTATCCTCATGACAGGATAGTGCTGGGAGGCGATCATCTGGGACCGCTTACCTGGGTAAACGAAAAAGAAGAGGATGCTATGGGAAAGGCTGAGACTCTGGTCAGGCTTTTTGTAGAGGCAGGATATAAAAAGATACATCTGGATACCAGTATGAGGGTGGCGGATGATCCTACCGACAAACCGCTGACCGATGAGACGGTGGCGAAAAGAGGGGCGAGACTCTACCAGGCCTGTGAGGACAGTTATCAGGAGCTGTTAAAAAAGAATCCTTCCGAAAAGAGACCAGTATTTATCATTGGAAGCGAGGTTCCGATACCGGGGGGAGCGCAGGAGCAGGAAGACAGCATAACAGTCACAAAACCGGAAGCCGTGGCAGCGACTCTTGAGGAGTACAAAAAGCAGTTTGCCGGAATATCTGACCCGAAGGCTTTTGATAACGTGATAGCTATCGTGGTTCAGCCTGGAGTCGAATTTGGAGATGACGAAGTGTTTCCCTACAACAGGGAGAATGCAAAGGTGCTCTGCAGTAAGATAAAGACCTTTGACGGCATATATATGGAGGGACATTCTACGGATTATCAGCCTCCCGAATGTCTGAAGCAGATGGTAGAGGACGGAGTGGCTATACTGAAGGTAGGACCTGCCTTGACCTTTGCATTAAGAGACGGCCTTTTTGCCATGAGTGAGATCGAGAAGGTTCTTGTGCCCGAGGATAAACAGGTTAAATTCCCTGAGCTGCTGGAGCGGCTCATGATGGAGGATACTTCAAAGTGGGCTAAGTACTATCACGGTACGGATGCCGAGATAGCCATAAAACGCCGTTTCAGTCTTTCTGACAGGGCGCGCTATTATTTCGCCATGCCGGAGATAAAAGAGGGCATTGAGAAGCTGATCAGGAATATAGATGAACAGGAGATCCCTACCGGACTGTTATATCAGTATATGCCCATCCAGTATAAGAAGGTACGTGACGGGAAGCTTAAAAAAGATGCGAAGGCGCTTCTTATGAGTTTTGTCATGGATGCGGCGGATGATTATAATTACGCGGCAGGATACATAGACTAAGGAAAGGCTGATTTAATCAGCGTTTCCCTATAAAGAGGTTTTATCAGTGACAGGGAGTGTTCTAGGCGGGACGTGAAGTGTGTTGTCTGCGCAGTGCGCTCCCGACGCTGTAGCAGGTGAGGTCGATATGCAATGGAGGTAAAGGTATGCTGGTAACATCAAAAGAACTGCTGCTGGATGCGCAGAAAAGGGGTTATGCAGTAGGCGCGTTTAACGTGGAAAACATGGAATTTGTAATGGCTGTGCTCGCGGCTGCGGAAGAGACCGGGTCTCCCGTGATAATGCAGACCACTCCCGGAACACTGAAATACGCAGGACTGGATTATTTTCTTGCAAACGTAAGAGCGGCTGCCGAGAGAACAAAGCTGCCGGTAGTTATGCATCTGGATCACGGAAACAGCTTTGAGCTTGCGATGAAGGCATACCGCACCGGCTATACTTCTGTAATGATAGACGGTTCCAAACTTCCTTTTGAAGAAAATATTGCATTGACAAAGCGTGTTACCGATGCGTGTCATCCCGGTGATATTCCCGTTGAAGCGGAACTGGGCAAGGTAGGCGGCAAGGAAGACGATCTTGAAAACGGAGATGATAACCCCTATACCGATCCCGATGAGGCAAAGGAATTTGTAGAGCGATGTGCTCCGGATTCTCTTGCGGTTGGGGTAGGTACTTCGCATGGGGTATACAAGGGCGTGCCGAAGGTGAACGTGGAAGTTCTCTCGGCGATCCGTAAGGTTGTGGATATCCCTCTGGTACTTCACGGTACATCCGGTGTGCCGGATGAGCAGGTAAAAGACTGCATAAGCCGCGGTATCTGCAAGGTGAATTATGCTACCGATCTCCGTATAGCATTTACTAAAGGAGTCAAGGCGCATATGGAGGCTCACCCCGATGACTTTGATCCGAAGAAATACTGTCTTCCCGGGATGGAAGAGGTAAAGAAATATGTTGTGCAGAAGATGGAGGTAGTGGGAAGCTGCGGAAAGGCATAGGGTCTTGGTTTTATCAGAGAATCAAAACTCGTATTGGGCCAGGCTCTCAAATTACGGGAGGCGTGTCCCGCGCAGGAAGTCATGATCATCACGGGGGGAATCATATGGATGCTGCTTGGATTTCTGAGTATAAAAGAGAGATAGACCGGGAAAGACGGCGAAGGATCCTTGAGCGCGAAAAGGAGGCGCACGGAGGTGAGCCGGAATATGAGATCAGGAAAAAGATATGGGAAGCCCGTTATGATAAAAAGAACGGACAGAACGTAGACTATGGTATCCGCGGATGGGTCAATTTCCAGAGCATGAAACGCAGGATCTATATGCCCGGTGAATCAAAGCGGCTACGTAAAGAGATCGAGGGCGTAAAAAAAGACTGGGGCTTTGATCTGTGCAGGGAATACGGAGAAGCCGGGGAGAAGGCTCTTTTGGATGAGCTTTTTAATATCGCTCTGTTTTATTTCGATATCTGTGAAAGGGACAAGACATACAATTCGGTGGTACTGGGGCTCGGTCATATTTCTGATGAGCGCAGAGCGGTGAAAATAGCAAAGGAAGTCAGGGAGATGACCGAAGTAATACCGGAGGAGCTTAACATTTCCGAGGAGTTCGGGCCTTTCATCAGATCCGTAAAAGAGGCATTGCTCTATAAATATCCTGCAGAGTCGGGAGAGGGGATCTGATATGGCTGCTACCATTAAGGATATAAGATCAGAAACGGGGTTGGGACTGGCAACTATTTCCAAGTATCTGAACGGCGGCAACGTCAGATCCGAAAACAGGCAGAAAATAGAAGAAGCCATAAAAAAGCTTGACTACCATCCGAATGAAACAGCCAGATCTCTCGTAACGAAACGGACCAGAACGATAGGATTCGTTGTAAATAATATCGCATCGAGCTTTTCGGGTGTGCTGCTTCAGCATGCATCAGCCTGTCTGCATGACAGGGGGTACGGCATGATGATATGTGACTCCAACCTTGACAAGAAGCAGGAAGCCGAAAGCATCAGGTTCTGTGTTGAGAAGCAGGTGGACGGCATACTGCTGATACCTGTGTCGAAGGATCCCTCGCCCATTTCTTCCGCAGAGAAGGGAGGAATACCGGTTGTACTGCTTGACAGAGAGATTGAAAGCGATGCTTTTGACTGCGTGGTGATCGATAATTCAAGTGCTGCCGAGCGGGCGGTGGATTATCTCATAGATTGCGGACACGAAAGGATAGCGGTCATCTGCTCTGAGGAGTATACCGGGAATGAGCGCTTCAGGGGTTTTAGGAGATCGATGGAAAAAGCCGGAATATATGTCCCGGAGCAGTATATGTATTCGGGCCGCACTCATTCGACTGAACTCGGGTACAACAGTATGAAGGAGCTTCTGAAATTAAAGGATAAGCCTACGGCTGTGCTTTCGACGAATTATGAGGTGAGTCTGGGTGTGATAATGGCGATCAATGAATCAGGGGTGAAATGTCCGGGTGATATATCTCTTATAGGGTTTGATGAGCTGATACTTCCCATGGTGATGAATCCCAAGCTGACCCTTGTGGCTCAGCCGATGGAGGATATTGCGTCAGAAGGAGTTCGTATCCTGCTCCAGAGGATTGAAGAGGGTAAGAAATTCCCGCCGCAGAAGGTAAGTCTGTATGCTGCCCTGAAAGAGGGCGAATCGGTACGGAAAATATCAAAATTATAGTTGACACAGTTTAGATTTTATAATACAATAATCAAGCGAAACGTTTCGCCCATGGCCTGGGGGCAATGGCGAAAAAAAACAGGTTTCATAGATCGGAGGGGAAGGTGGAAAAGTTCAAGCAGAGTCCTTTTGTAAAAAAGGTTGGATTTAACAGGATCGTATTGTTTTGCGTGATGATCCTGATGTATGTGGCTTTCTCACTCATGGTTCCAGGCTTTTTCGGGAAAGCAAGGATCATGAGCATCATGAATTATGTGTATTTTCTGGGCTTCCTTTCGTTAGGCGTGACTTTTGTCATAGCTACGGGAGGCATAGATTTCTCCATCGGACCGGTAATGTTCTGCTGCGGTCTGGTTTCCGGGTATTCAATGCTGAATAAGGGTGCACCGGTGGCCGCATCGCTCCTGATCAGCATTCTGGTAGGTTTTTTGTTCGGTGTCTTCAATGGTTATCTGGTTTCATACTGGACAATACCTCCTTTCATTGTATCGATGGCATCCATGAATATTGCAAAGGGGATTGCTGCGGTCTATACCAAAACTCAGTCTGTAAGCTGGCCCTTGTCCACCGATCCTGAAAGAGGATGGTTCAGGAATCTGGTCAGCTTTAATGGTTTTCCCGTAGGGCTTGTCATTTTTTTGTGCGCCGCCTTTGTATGTATGGTGGTACTGAATAATACAAAGCCCGGAAGATATATTCTCTGCCTTGGCAGCAACCGCGAAGCCGTCAGGCTTTCCGGAGTCGATACCAAGAAGTGGGAAATGCTGGCATATGTTATCTGCGGTACTTTGGTAGGGATAGCTGCGATATTTTTTGTAGGAGCATATACTACTGTACAGCCCGGATACGGGGATCAGTACAATAATGAAGCAATAGCCGGATGTGTCATGGGCGGAACCTCGATGGTAGGAGGACTTGCTTCCATCGGAGGTACCGTAATAGGAGTCCTCATAATTTCCCTGCTTCAGGAAGGGATCCTGGCGTTGGGTTTTGCAAAGGATATCCAGCTTATAGTTACCGGGCTCATAGTTATCATCGTGGTTTATGCGGATGTCATAACACGCCGCAGAAAGAATTAAGGGGGGACTGAAAAATGGCTGATGCGATTCTTACAATGGAAGATATAGATAAGTCATTCCCCGGCGTGCATGCCCTGGATCATGTGCACTTTGATGTGCGAAGCGGTGAGGTTCACGCTCTTATGGGTGAGAACGGAGCCGGCAAGTCGACCCTGATGAAGGTGCTCACTGGCATATATTCCAAGGATTCCGGTACTATTACCTATGAAGGAAGGGAAGTAGCTTTTACAAATACGAGAGAGGCTCAGGATGCAGGTATAGTCATAGTGCATCAGGAGCTCAATATGGTCGGGGATCTTACAGTCGCTCAGAATATATTTATCGGCCGTGAGTTCATGAAGGGTTTTGCCATAGATGACAGGAAAATGATTGAGGAGTCGAAGAAGCTTTTCAACGAGCTCCATATTGACATCAATCCGAGAGACAAGATGAGCGATCTGACCGTGGGGAAGCAGCAGATGTGCGAGATAGCTAAGGCAATCTCCCATCAGGCGAAGGTCATAATCTTTGACGAGCCTTCCGCGGCTCTTACGGAGAAAGAAATAGAGGATCTTTTTGTGATAATCAGGGATCTGAGGGAAAAGGGACTGGCAATAGTTTATATTTCGCACAGGATGGACGAGATCAAAGTGATAACCGATCGTGTGACCGTCATGAGAGACGGAGGCTATGTGGGTACCCTCATCACGAAGGACTGCACAAAGGAAGACATTATTAACATGATGGTCGGGCGTGTGATATATGAGGATCCCAAGACTGAAAGCAAGGTGCCGAAGGATGCTCCGGTAGTGCTGAAGGTCGAACATCTTAATGCGGGAAGAATGGTACAGGATGTCAGCTTTGAGCTTAGAAAGGGTGAGATCCTCGGATTCTCAGGACTTATGGGCGCAGGAAGAACAGAGACGGCAAGAGCACTCTTTGGAGCAGATCCCAAGACCAGTGGCGATATCTATGTAAACGGTGAGAAGATAACTATAAACTCTCCTCAGGATGCAGTCCGGCACGGTATCGGATATCTGTCAGAGGACAGGAAGCGCTACGGTATAGTGGTACAGAAAACCATAACCGAGAATTCGACGCTGGCTTCACTTGAGAACTTTATGAGCGGGCTCTTCATAAATAAGAGTGAGGAAAAGAAGATAACCGAAAAGTATATTGAAGAGCTGGCTACCAAGACTCCGAGTCCGGATCAGTTAGTGGTGAATCTTTCCGGTGGAAATCAGCAGAAGGTCGTCATCGCAAAATGGCTTGTG
>CACZNY010000420.1 GCA_902782655.1 uncultured Lachnospiraceae bacterium | reverse complement strand
TCTCTGAACCTCGCTGGTTCCTTCATAGATCTCCGTGATCTTGGCATCGCGCATCATTCTCTCTACATCATATTCCTTGATATAGCCATATCCACCGTGAAGCTGCACAGCCTTTGTCGTGACTTCCATGGCGACCTCTGCAGCACAAAGCTTGGCCTGAGCCGCTTCCACGGAATAAGATACCTTATTGTCCTTCACGTATTCGTCCTTCTTCCTGGCAGCCTTATACACCAAAAGCCTTGCAGCCTCAACCTTTGTTGCCATATCAGCAAGCTGGAACTGTGTATTCTGGAAGTTTCCGATGGCCTTTCCGAACTGCTTCCTTTCCTTGACATAGTTTATGGTTGTCTCCAGCGCGCCTGCAGCAAGACCGAGAGCCTGCGCCGCTATCCCGATACGTCCGCCGTCCAGGGTATGCATTGCGATCTTAAATCCGTTCCCCTGCTTTCCGAGGAGATTTTCCTTCGGAATGCGGCAGTCTGTGAAGATAAGCTCATAGGTTGCCGAACCGCAGATACCCATCTTATTCTCTTTTGTTCCGAAGGTAAATCCGGGAGTTCCCTTTTCGACAATGAAAGCAGATATCTCTTTCATCATACGCCCCCTCTTTTCAACCTTGCCGGTCACCGCGAATATAACATAAACATCCGCTTCCTTTCCGTTTGTGATGAAGCATTTGGATCCGTTAAGAACCCACTCATCTCCGTCCAGCACCGCCTTTGTCTGCTGTCCCTGCGCATCGGTACCTGCGCCGGGCTCAGTAAGACCGAAAGCTCCGAGCTTCTCGCCCTTTGCCAGCGGAACTACATACTTCTGCTTCTGCTCCTCGGTACCGAAGGTCAGAATAGGATCCACGCAAAGCGAAGTGTGGGCTGATACTATAACGCCTGTAGTACCGCAGACCTTTGAAAGCTCTTCTACGCACATGGCATAGGTAAGAATGTCACAGCCCTGTCCGCCATACTCCTTGGGTACGGGAATACCCATAAAGCCGTACTTCGCCATCTTCTCGACGGTCTCCCTGGGGAATCTGTGCTCCTGATCGACCTCCTGTGCAAGCGGCTTTACTTCTTTCTCGGCGAAATCCTTAAAAAGCTGTCTCGCCATCTCATGTTCTTTCGGTAAAGTAAAATCCATGATAATTGTTCCTCCGTATATATTTTCTTATTACTTATCTGTCGGTACTTTGCCGCCGTCAGCATAGTTGTAGAAGCCGATGCCGGTCTTAACTCCGAGTTTCTTGCCCCTTACCATCTTCTTAAGGAGCGGAGCCGGACGATACTTGGGATCTCCTGTTTCACTGTACAGCGTCTCCATTATGGCCAGCACAATATCAAGTCCTACATAATCTCCAAGCTCCAGGGGACCCATGGGATGATTGCATCCGAGCTTCATTGCCGTATCTATGCCCTCAATATCAGATATACCCTCTGAGTATACGAAAATGCCTTCATTGATCAGCGGGATAAGGATCCTGTTCACCACAAAGCCGGGAGCCTCATTCACCTGAACAGGAGACTTGCCGAGCTTCACGGATATATCATTAACCTTCTTTACGAGATCAGCCGGTGTATTCGCGCCCGCTATAACCTCAACAAGCTTCATGCGGTCCGCAGGATTGAAGAAGTGCATGCCGATCACAGGCTTCGGAAGACCTGCCCCGATCTCCGTTATGGAAAGAGATGATGTATTGGATGCAAAAATGCAGTTATCATTTTTTACTACATTCTCCATAAGATCCTTGAAGCAGTCCTGCTTTATCTGCATCACTTCAAGAGCTGCCTCTACAACAATATCCGGATCCGTCGCTATGGAATTAAGACCCGTTTCAAACTTCGCCAGATACTTGTCAGCCGTAGCCTGATCGATCTTTTCTTTTGACACAAGCTTTTCATAGCCTTTTTTTATCTTGGCAAGTCCGCCTTCCGCAAACTCCGTCTTGATATCGCAAAGATAAACCTTGTCGAAATCATCACACTGGGCGAATGCCTTTGCGATACCCTGTCCCATGGTACCGGCGCCAATTACTGCTACCTTCATTTATTAAACCCTCCTCTTTATATGTTTACTCGTTTTTGAAAGCCACTTTTTTTACTTTGGCAGGATCATCCTTTTTCCTCAGGAAATTAGCCATTCCCTCCTGCTGATCCCAGGACTCAAAGCATGATCCGAAAAGCTTCTCCTCCAGCGCTATCGCCTCATCCATAGGAAGCTCCAGCCCCTCGTTGATAGCCTTCTTGCAGGCACGCACAGCTATAGGCGCATTCCCCGCAATGGTTGATGCAAGCTTCTCAGCCTGCTCCATAAGCTCCCCGGCCGGATAAACCGCATTCACAAGGCCTATCCTCAATGCTTCATCGGCCTTTATATTACGGGCCGTATATATGAGCTGCTTTGCCATACCGGGACCCACTATGCGGGCAAGTCTCTGGGTTCCTCCGAACCCGGGCGTAATGCCGAGTCCTACCTCAGGCTGTCCGAACATAGCGCTCTCGGACGCTATCCTTATATCGCAGCTCATGGAAATCTCACAGCCGCCTCCAAGCGCAAATCCGTTCACAGCAGCTATGAAAGGGATCGGGCAGGTTTCTATCTTACGGAAGACATCATTTCCTTTCTTTCCGAAGGCTTCGCCCTCCGCCTTTGAAAGCGTACTCATTTCACCTATATCTGCCCCTGCCACAAAGGACTTCTCCCCTGCGCCTGTAAGGACTACCGCTCTTATGGCATCGAGATCTATCCCGCTCACTACCTTATCAAGCTCATCCAGCACCTCAGAATTGAGAGCATTCAGAGCCTGTTCCCTGTTTATCGTTATAATGGCATAATTGCCTTTAACCTCATAATCTACAAAACCCATGTATCATTCTCCTTTATCCGATAGTTATCCGGCACATTACTCTACTGCTTTGACTATAGTAGCACATCCCATTCCTCCGCCGATGCAAAGTGTCGCAAGACCTGTCTTTGCTCCGGTTCTCTTCATGTTGTGAAGGAGGGTCACAAGGATACGTGCGCCCGATGCTCCTACGGGATGTCCAAGAGCTATCGCCCCGCCGTTAATATTCAGCTTGCTGAGATCAAATCCAAGATCCTTGCCCACTGCCACAGACTGAGCGGCAAATGCCTCATTCGCTTCATAGATATCGAAATCCTCTATCTTCATACCGGTCTTGTCCATGACCTTCCTGGTAGCGGCGACAGGACCTATTCCCATTATTGAAGGATCCACACCTGCAAGAGCGCCTGCCACAAACTCTGCCATGGGAGTAACACCGAGTTCCTTTGCCTTTTCCTCTGTCATCACCACGACTGCAGCAGCGCCGTCATTGATCCCCGACGCATTTCCCGCCGTAACAAAGCCATCCGGGTTGATGGGCTTAAGCTTTGCAAGCCCCTCTATCGTGGAGCCCTGTCTGGGTCCCTCGTCTGTGTCAAAGGTTACCATTTCCTTCTTTTTCTTGTACTCTACAGGAACAATCTCCTCCTTAAAAGCGCCGCTCTCGATAGCCGCACACGCCTTCTGCTGGCTCTTCAGCGCAAACTCATCCAGCTCTTCCCTTGTGAGATTCCACTGTCTTGCGATATTATCTGCAGTTGTGATCATATGATAATCATTAAACGCATCCCAAAGAGCATCCTTGATCATTGTATCCACGAGAGCACCCTGACTCTGATCCGGCCTAAGCATCCTGTATCCGTATCTTCCATTGGGGATGGCAAAAGGAGCCATTGACATGTTTTCCATACCGCCTGCCACTACGATATCCGCATCACCCGCCTGTATCATCTGCGCAGCCATATTCACGCAATTAAGGCCAGATCCGCAGACTACGTTCACCGTTACCGCCGGCGTTTCTATGGGAAGCCCTGCTCCTATGGAAGCCTGACGGGCTACGTTCTGCCCAAGTCCCGCCTGTATGACGCAACCCATGTATACATGATCCACCTTATCGGCGGGAACACCGGCTCTGTTAAGAGCCTCCTTGATCACTATCGATCCTAATTTTGCTGCGGGAGTAGTAGACAGAGAACCACCCATTGTGCCGATAGCCGTACGGCATGCCCCGGCTAAAACGATCTTTTTAGACATTCAATACCTCCTTAAAATCAATACATGATTATTTTAGACTTGCCGTAATAGTGTATCACACGAGGGGGCGGTTTTCAACGGCGAGCATTTTGCTCAAAATCAGGAAAGGGGACTGCCATCCGACAGTCCCCTTTACTATTAATCTGATACAATATTACACCTCAGGCTCTATCAATCCGTATGTATTGGCCTTTCTCTTATATACCACGTTAACTTCATTTGTCTCCGCATTGTTAAACACATAAAAGCTGTGTCCCAAAAGCTCCATCTGAACACATGCGTCCTCAGGATACATAGGCTTCATATCAAACTGCTTCGTTCTTACGATCTTTATCTCATCGTCATCCTGATACTCCCTCTCAATGTATTCCCTCTTAAAGGACTCAGCGGCCTGCTCCTTGTCTATTATCTTATTTTTATACTTTTTAAGCTGCCGCTCTATTATCTCCTCTACCAGATCAATGGAAATATACATATCATTACTGACCTGCTCGGATCGAATAATACTACCCTTCACAGGTATGGTGACCTCTATCTTATGACGCTCCTTCTCCACCGAAAGAGTAACGTGCACCTCGGTATCAGGAGAGAAATACTTCTCCAGCTTTCCTATCTTCTCCTCCACGTTTTTCTTAAGTCCCGGTGTAACCTCTATATTCTTCCCTACGATTATGAATTTCATGACAACCTCCTGCTTGTTCATTATGATTGGAAGCACATTAAGTATATCAAACGAAATATCGCTTTGCAATCAGAAAGGGGCTGCCACCACCGTGACAGCCCCTTTGATGTTGATCATCTGTTTTAGAATATTCTCCTTACAGCCAATACATTCCTGTAGCTTGCGCTGGACACCTTGATACCTGTCCTTGCAGTGGATGCGTGTACTATCTG
>CACZNY010000419.1 GCA_902782655.1 uncultured Lachnospiraceae bacterium | reverse complement strand
TCCTCAAGGCATCTTTTCGTGAAGTCAAAGGCCGGATTGATACCTCCCATCACCTCCACGACAATTTTCACCTCGGGATCATTTATTATGTCCTCAAAATCATGGGTCAGAACCTTCTCGACGGGATCCCCGGGAAACTCCCTGAGATCAAGCACATATTTCACCTCTATATCCTGACCTGCACGTTCATTCACCAGCCTGCTGTTCGAGTTTATCACGTTATAAACACCGCTGCCTACAGTGCCGTATCCAAGTATAGCCATCTTTATCATATCTGTTTATTTTCCTCTTTTCTTCTGGTTGCCATCCACTTCAGATAAGCATTGATAAACGGATCTATGTTTCCGTCAAGCACGGAATCAGCCTGAGCGATCTCGCATTCCGTCCGAAGATCCTTCACAAGCTGGTACGGCTGAAGGAAGTATGACCTTATCTGCGAACCCCATGCATTGTCCTTGACCTCCCCCCTTATCTCGGAAAGCTTTTCGGCATTATTCTCTTTAGCCAGTATATACAGCTTTGACTTAAGTATCTGCATAGCCTTGTCCTTATTTTGGAACTGGCTTCTCTCATTCTGGCAGGTGACTACTATGCCGGTAGGGAAGTGAGTGATACGTATGGCAGATGAAGTCTTATTGATATGCTGTCCGCCTGCTCCGGAAGATCTGTAGGTATCCACCCTGATATCCTCAGGCTTTATATCGATATCGATATCCTCTTCTATATCCGGCATTACGTCCACCGAAACAAATGATGTCTGCCTTTTCCCCTGCGCATTAAAGGGCGATATACGGACAAGCCTGTGCACACCCTTTTCTGATTTCAAAAATCCATATGCATTAAGTCCGTTCACCTGAAACTCCACGGATTTAATGCCCGCCTCGTCTCCCGGGAGCATGTCAAGCTCCTCTATCTTATAACCATGCCTGTCCGCCCATTTCCCATACATACGATAAAGCATGGAAGCCCAGTCACAGGATTCCGTGCCCCCGGCTCCGGCATTGATATTAATGATCGCGTTGGCATCGTCATACTTCTCGGAAAGAAGGGTGGCTGTTTTCATCTCATCAAGGCGCTGTCTGAAGGACTCAAAGTCAGCCTTGATCTCATCTATCATGGATTCATCGTTTTCGTCATTCGCCATATCTATGAGATCGAGCATATCCGCGTACTTGGTCTCAAGCTCCGCATAGCCTTTTACATCATTCCTGAGGTCTCCGAGAAGCTGTGATTCCTTCTGGCTTTTCTGCGGATCGTCCCAGAAACCGGGCTCCTCCATCTTACGTTCAAGCTCGGCTATCCTGTTCGCCTTATTATCGAGATCAAGCGAAGCCTTAAGCTCAGAGAGCGGCTCCTCAAATTCTCTTATTTCTATTTTCAGATTATCTAATTCTACCATTTACTCTATGATGCCCCTCTGCCGCAGCAATTCTTATACTTCTTTCCTGATCCGCAGGGGCAGGGATCGTTCGGGTAGACCTTTTTTTCTGTCCTTGTCTTTGGCCCCTTCTTTACGGTGTCATCCTTATTGGTTCCCGTGACCTTGGCCACCTGTTCCCGCTCCACCTTCTCTTCCACACGTATATGGAATAAGGTCTTTATCGTCTCCTCCTGTATAGCCTCGATCATGTCATTGAACATATCATATCCCGTCATCTTATATTCCACAACGGGATCCCTCTGTCCATAAGCCTGAAGCCCGATACCCTGTCTAAGCTGATCCATGTCGTCAATATGATCCATCCACTTGCGGTCAATGACCTTGAGCAGTATCACACGCTCCACCTCCCTGATGGACTCAGGCTCAGGGAATTCGGCCTCCTTGCTCTCATAAAGCTTTACTGCCTTCGCCTTCAGGTACTGCTTGAGCTCCTCCTTACGTTTCATATCTTTGACATCCGGAGTCTTCACCGGCTCCATGGGTACGGTCGGAAGGAGTATCTGATTGAGCTCCCTCATATCCCAGTCCTCGGGGGAAGCATCCTCTCCGACACAGGTATCAACTGCACTGTCAACGGTATCCGTTATCATCTTGTATATGGTATCACGCATGCTCTCTCCGTCCAGAACCCTGCGCCTTTCTTCATATATGCGCTCTCTCTGCTCGTTATTTACCGCATCATATTCGAGAAGGTTCTTTCTGATACCGTAGTTGTTCTCTTCTATCTTTTTCTGCGCCCTTTCAATGGCTCCGGAAAGCATCTTATGCTCTATCTGCTCTCCTTCAGGCACCTGAAGCGCCTCAAAAGCAGCCATAAGCCTGTCTGAGCCAAAGAGTCTCATGAGATCATCCTCAAGGGAAATATAGAATCTTGATATTCCCGGATCTCCCTGACGCCCGGAACGTCCTCTAAGCTGATTATCTATACGCCTGGCCTCATGCCGCTCCGAGCCTATAACGTATAGTCCGCCTGCAGCAAGAGCCTCTTCATCAAGCTTGATATCGGTACCACGACCTGCCATATTCGTGGCTATCGTGACTGATCCATGATGTCCCGCATCGGCTATTATCTCCGCTTCCTGCTCGTGGAACTTTGCATTCAGCACATTATGCTGTATCCCACGCTTCCTCAGCATATCAGACAGAAGCTCCGAGGTGTCTATATTGATCGTACCGAGAAGTATCGGCTGGCCTTCAGCATGAGCCCTCTCTACCTCGTCGCAGATAGCTTTATACTTCTCCTTCTTTGTCTTAAACACTGCGTCCTGCCTGTCATCGCGCGCGATAGGCTTATTCGTCGGGATCGTCACCACGTCCATGCCGTAGATCTCACGGAATTCCTTTTCCTCGGTATAGGCCGTACCCGTCATGCCGCATTTCTTGTCGAATTTGTTAAAGAAATTCTGGAAGGTTATTGTCGCAAGAGTCTTTGATTCCCGCTTTACCTTCACCTTCTCCTTCGCCTCTATTGCCTGATGCAGACCGTCGGAATATCTCCTTCCCGGCATGATACGTCCGGTAAATTCATCCACGATCAGCACCTGATCGTCCTTTACAACGTAATCCTTATCTCTGTGCATGAGATTATGAGCCCGCAGCGCAAGAATGATACAGTGCTGTATCTCAAGATTCTCGGGATCGGCAAAATTATCAATGTGGAAATACTGCTCCACTTTGTGCACGCCTTCCGCGGTCAGGTTTATAAGGTTATCCTTTTCATTTACGATAAAGTCACCTGTCTCCTCTATCTCAACTCCCATTATGGCGTCCATCTTCGAAAGCTCATCCGCAGATGCTTCTCCGCGCTGCATCTGCCGGGCAAGCTGGTCGCACAGCTGATATATCGCCGTGGATTTACCCGACTGTCCGGATATGATGAGCGGTGTCCTGGCCTCATCTATGAGAACCGAGTCTACCTCATCAATGATACAGAAGTGAAGCTCCCTTAAAACAAGCTGCTTCTTGTATATGGCCATATTGTCCCTCAGATAGTCAAAACCCAGCTCGTTATTCGTGACATAGGTGATATCACAGGCATAGGCCGCCTGCCTCTCCTCCTGTGTCATACCGTTCAGGACACAGCCTACGGTAAGCCCGAGAAACTCATGTATCTGTCCCATCCACTCAGCGTCACGCTTAGCCAGATAGTCGTTGACCGTAACCACCTCCACGCCTCTTCCTTCCAGCGCATTGAGATAAGCCGGCAGCGTACATACAAGGGTTTTTCCTTCACCTGTACGCATCTCCGCTATACGTCCCTGATGGAGGATCACTCCGCCTATAAGCTGTACCCGGAAATGCTCCATGGACAGTACGCGTCTTGACGCTTCCCTTACAGTCGCATAAGCCTCGGGAAGAATATCATCAAGGGTCTCCCCCTGCTCAAGACGCTCCTTAAATTTCCTTGTATTATCTCTAAGCTCATCGTCTGAGAGAGCCTCCATCTGAGGCTTCAGGCTTTCGATCCGATCCACGATCGGCATGATGCGCTTCAGTTCCCTCTCGCTGTGAGTTCCGAAAATCTTGTCAACAATACTCATTATTAATAATCCTTCGCTTCTTCTTCTCCGTTAAGAACTCTTAATCCGCCCTGTGCCAGAGCCAGCAGCTCATCCTCACCGGGATATACGATAACAGGAGCTATCCAGTCCACATACTTTGCAATGGCATCGGTAACCCTGTTGCCGTATGCAATTCCTCCGGTAAGAATAATCGCATCTACCTTACCCTCAAGGACGGCTGCTCTTGAGCCTATATCCTTAGCTACCTGATATATGAAAGCGTCAAGGATCAGCCTTGCATTCTCATCGCTTTCAGCCTTTTTCGTTATCTCCACCATATCATTGGATCCGAGATAAGCAGTGAATCCGCCGCCGCCTACAAGTCTCTTGTACATTTCCTTTTCCGTATATTTCCCGGAGTAGCAGAGTCTTACCAAAGGACCTACCGGAAGTCCTCCTGCCCTCTCCGGAGAAAATGCGCCATCTCCCTCAAGCGCATTGCTGACATCTACGACACGTCCCTTCTTATGTGCGCCGACTGATACTCCGCCTCCCATGTGGGCAACGATGACGTTGACATCCTCATACCTTTTGCCGTTTTCTTTTGCATAGCGCCTTGCCATAGCCTTCTGATTAAGGGGATGGAAAATGGAATTCCTCTGGATGTCAGGAATACCTGATATCCTTGCTACAGGCTGCAGCTCATCCACCGCCACCGGATCTACTATGAAAGAGGGTTTGCCTATCTCATCCGCTATCTCACGCGCCAGCACTCCGCCGAGATTTGATGCATGCTGCCCCTGAGGGCCAATCTTCAAATCTTCAATGAGAGCATCGCTCACCTTATATGTGCCTCCCGGGATGGGCTTTACAAGACCGCCCCTCCCGACTACCATGTCAAGAGTCTTTATGTCAAAGTCCTGTTCCTTAAGGCATTCCATTATGATATCCTTACGGAACTGCTTCTGATCAAAAATAGTATCATATTGGGATATCTCTTCCACCGAATGCCTCAGCGTCTTGTCAAAAAGCATATTCTCGTCTTCAAAGACCGCTATTTTGGTTGATGTGCTGCCCGGATTGATGATAAGTGATCTGATCGCCATTTTTTTGTCCCCCTTATTTCTTCTGATAAGCCGATGTAACCGCTGCCAGTGCTATTGAATTTACCTTTGTTTCAGCAGAATCCGATCTGGATGTAAGTATTGCAGGCGCCTTGGTTCCCGTAAGGATGCATGCATTCTTAAACTCTGTAGTATGCACAATGAATTTATACGCTATATTTCCTGCATGTATATCAGGGAATAAGATCACGTCCGCATCGCCTACGATTTTCCTGTCCTCGGCATGCTTATGCTTTGCCGCCTCCGGATATATCGCAAGATCCACAGACAAGGGTCCGTCAACTATACAGCCCTTTATCTTTCCTTCATCATTCATTTTTGTAAGCTCCGCTGCCTCCACGGTAGCAGGCATCTTCTCATTGACTACCTCTACAGCCGCCACAGGAGCCACCTTGGGCATATCTATACCGCAGGCATTGCAGATCTCGACCGTATTCTCAATGATACCTACCTTCTGCTCCAGAGTAGGATAAGGCAGGAAAGCAACGTCAGCAAGGAACAGAAGCTGAGAGATCCCCTTTATCTCAAATACGCATACATGAGAAAGCAATCTTTCGGTCCTGAGACCAACCTCCTTGTCAAGAATAGATTTTAAGAAATCCTTGGTGGAAAGCAGGCCTTTCATGTACATATCGGCTTCTCCATCATGTACGATGCGGACCGCTTCGTGAGCTGCCTCTACAGGATCCTTGATGTCAATTATCTCAAATATTGAGGGATCGACCTTAAGATCCCCGCATATCTTCTCTATCTGATCCTTATCCCCGACCAGGATGGAATCAGCTATCTTCCTGTCGTGCGCCATCGCAACCGCTTCTATGACCTCATCGTCATTTGCAGCCGCCACGGAAAGCTTTTTTGTAGGAAACTCGTTTACCTTGTTCAGCAGATCACTAAAATTCTTACTCATATCCCCTCTCCTTATTCTCTTTTTTGCATAATAATATTCCCGCCTGTTCCGACGGGCAATTAGAAATTGTACCATTTCCGGACTCATCATGCAATACAAACGAAAAGAACCGGAGCTTCTGTCTTTTCAACAGAAGCCCCGGTCAAATAAAGCTCTTAATAATATCTTAAGATGCCTTTGCTTCCTTTGCCGCGATGATCGCCTTTGTAAGCTCGGGAACGATCTTATTAAGATCTCCTACCACACCGTAATCAGCTACTTCAAAGATAGGAGCATCCTCGTCCTTATTGATCGCGATGATTATATCGGACTCTTCCATACCTGCCACATGCTGAATGGCTCCGGATATACCTATGGCAAAATACACATTAGGCCTTACGGTCTTTCCGGTCTGCCCCACCTGCATCTCCTTAGGCTTCCAGCCGGCATCCACGACCGCACGGGAGCAGCTTACCTGGCCGCCTATAGCTGATGCCAGCTCCTCAAGGATCTTAAAGTTCTCAGGTGAACCTACGCCGCGCCCGCCGGATACAAGGATCTTCGCATCCATTATATCCTTTATTCCGGACACAGCCTTTACCACTTCCTTTATCTCCACATATCTGTTATTAGGGGTGAAGCCGGGATTATACTCAATGATCTCCGCCTTAGCGCCCTTCCTGGGCTCTATCTTCTGCATGACGCCGGGTCTGACAGTCGCCATCTGGGGGCGGTTATTAGGGCATGCTATTGTAGCAATGGTGTTTCCGCCGAAAGCGGGACGGGTCATGAGCAGCTGATTGTGCTTCTGCTCATCTTCCTTGCCGGGTATGGGCTCAAGCGGGAAATCGCCTATATTAAGAACTGTACAGTCAGCTGTAAGACCTGTAGCAACTCTCGCAGAAACCGTAGGTCCCAGATCACGTCCGATAGCCGTAGCTCCGACGAGCATTATCTCTGGCTTATACTCATTGATAACGGATGAAAGGGCATGAGCGTAAGGCTCTGTCCTGTATTCCTTAAGCTCAGGATCATCAACCACGATAACCCTGTCTGCTCCATACTCCGCAAGCTTATCGCAAAGATTCTTCACTCCTGATCCGATAAGCACTGCCGTAACCTGTGCATTAAGGGGCTCAGCGAGATCCCTCGCCTTGCCCAAAAGCTCATAAGCTATTCCGCTCACCTCGTTGTCAACCTGCTGAGCGAAGACGAATACGCCTTTATATTCTTCTATATTCTGCATTATTCCATCCTCC
>CACZNY010000418.1 GCA_902782655.1 uncultured Lachnospiraceae bacterium | reverse complement strand
CCGCTATTTTATCGCTCCGTAGCACAATTTTGGTAGTGCGCCGGACTGTCTATCCGGAGGCTGCGGGATCGTACCCCGTCGGAGTGGCTTCTTGGGGCCGTAGCTCAGCTGGGAGAGCACCTGCCTTGCAAGCAGGGGGTCGAGGGTTCAAAGTCTACGCTCCGCTCCGGTCGGCGCAAAGCCGAGCTCGGAGGGACATACTCTGCGATACATTTCGTTCTGCACCGCAGAGCAGCCCCTCCGCTTATGATATATTTCCTATGAACTTATAATAGATCTTGATTTCCTGCACCTTCTCGCCGTTGACTTCCTTCGGCTCTGATGCGGTGATCTTTTCGATCAGACGGTTGAGGAGCGCTGCGTCAAGCTCTTTGATCCCGGCGTATTCCCTGATGAGATGAGTGTATCTCTGAATGTTATCGCTCTTTTCAGCCTTTTCATCCATCTGCGACTCGATCTCGTTGATACGCACCTGGAGTTCTGCCTGCTCGGCTTCGTACTTATGGCACATCATCTGATAGTTCCTTTCAGTGATCCTGTCGTTTGCCATATCCTCGTACAGCTTCGCAAAGAGCCTGTCCACTTCAGCCAGTCTTGACCTTTTGCTACTTAATTCTTTCTTTACAGCTTTATCCTGCGACCTTTTGTCGGCTCCCAGCTGGTTTATCAGCCTGTCCGCCATACCATTATCATCATTGAACGCTTCCTGTGCATGCTTGCGGATATCGGTGAGAACTGCTTCGTACAGATCCCTTGCCTCCAGCCAGTGCATAGAGCATTCTTTGCGACCGGACGTCCTGTAGTTGTTGCACATATAGATATACAGGTCGAGAGGCTCGCGTCCCTTGGGAGAGCGGTGGGTTCTGGTCAGTATCAGTGACTTTCCGCAATCCGCGCATTTGATCAGCCCTGCAAAAATGTTGGTCATCCGGTCTTCCCTCGGAGCCAAGCGCCTGCTTGTGATCATACGCTGGATAACTTCAAAGTCTTCAGGATCCACAAGTGGTTCATGGGTATTGGGTATGATGGTATAATTCTCCGGCAGTACCCTTAAGCGTTTCTTGCTCTTGAAGGAAAGAGTTGGTCTCTTGTCCATAACGAGATGCCCGGCATAAATGGGATTCCTTAAAATCCCCCTTACGGTTGTACTGTGCCAGTAGTAGCGCTTCTCATCATCTTCGCCATCAAAGAACCTGTCAAAGTTGTTTTCGTTGACTATGGCCGGTCTTAAGATGTGCTGGGAGTTCAGATAATTGCTTATCTTCGCGGCACCCATTCCCTCCTTGGCAAGATCAAAGATCTTACGAACAACAGGTGCGTAGCGTTCATCAATGATAAGCCTATGCCTGTCATCAGGATCCTTCATGTATCCATAAGGAGCACTCGATCCGACGAACATCCCGGACATTACTCTGGCGCGCTTGGCTGACTTGGTCTTCTTGCTCGTATCCTTGGCGTATAACTCGTTGATGATATTGCGGAAGGGTGTGAAGTCCACGCTTTCCGACTCATCTGAGTCAACCCCATCGTTTATGGCAATGAAGCGTACCTCGTGCTCCGGGAAGAATATCTCAAGATATACACCCGTCTCCAGATAGTTCCTGCCCAGCCTGCTAAGATCCTTGGTTATCAAGATGGAAATCTCGCCATTTTCGATATCCGCGATCAGCCTCTGGAAGTCCGGTCTGTTGAAGTTCGTTCCGGAATAGCCGTCATCCACATAGTACGTGATGTTCTGAAAACCATGATCTCTGGCATACCGTGTGAGCATCTCTTTCTGCGACTGGATACTTGAGCTTTCGCCTAAGTTTCCGTCATCCTTTGAGAGCCTGCAATATAAAGCTGTATGTTTTTCTTTTGCTGTCTGCCTTGCCATTTTTTACCTCCTTGTCTACAAGGCATCACAGCTATTCACTTAAGGAGAGTATAGCGTGATGCCCTGTGTTGTTCAAGCATTTTAACGAATAATTTATATTATCCTGTGCCCGATTTATGCTGATGTTTCCTGGTTTTCTGCGTCGCGCCGGATACTGTCCGTGACGGCATACCCGATAAGATCGCTCATTGGTTTATCGCCTATATATACAGGCGTAACAATGATCTTCACGGTCTTGTCCTTACGACGCTTATATCCTCCCCGGCGGGAGGTGCTGTTATTCTTCTTATCCACATAAATCCTCTCCTTCCCGCACTGTCGCTGTCAGTATTTCGGTGTATCCTATGCCACCAATGAGCATACAGTCCATGCCGCACATGAGCATGAACCGATAAGCCGTCTATGATGTAAAACTGCGGCTTATGGCAGTAAGTCAAAGGGACGGACGCTTTTTCTTCGGTTCGTCCTGATCTTCGTGCTGAGGCGTATTCCTCTGCATCTCCTTGCGCCTTGCTACCTGTCTTGCGGTATCGACTGCCGATACCATATCAAGGATGTCGGAAAGCATTTCGATATTGGAGTCTGCATCCTGCAATGCCTTCTTTGCAGCACTCATATCTGATCTGAGTTTCTTAGCATCCTCCTCCCACTTTGACGGCTGAAATGCCGTCTTTCCGGTATAGTATTTAATGGATGCAAGCCATGAATCTGCCTTTTGGAGCTGGTCATAGTATTTATCCATAAATTCCTGACGCTTGGCTCCCTTCAGTGTTTCCAGCGTCTTATGGTACTTTCTGAGCGGTTTGTAATTCTCTCCGGCTGTGATAAGGCTCTCCGTATTTTTCTGCTCCTTACTGATCGCATTCTGACTGTGGATTGCTTCCCTGCGCCGGTCTTTTTCCGCATCCACCGCTTTTTGCAAGTCTTCAAGTGTCTCGATATGATTTTCCTGTAGGTAGGCATACATGGAAGCAAAGTCCTGAAGGTTCTTTTTCTTGGTTGAACGCTTTTCATGGATACCGGCATCCTGTATAAACTTCGACCTGTTATGCTGGTACTCAAGAAGCATACCCTCAACGGTATTTGCTTTTCTTGCTTCTTCGTCTTCCTTTGCCTTCTGACGCTCAAGCAGCATCTCCATTTTTCTGATCTTTTCATCAAGTGCCTGCTCCGCCTTATCGCCACGTTCCAGTATCTCATTGATGAGCTTTATTTCCCGGTTCATATCACCGACACGGGTGTGGATACCCTTCTTCTCCATAGCGGCTACTGCCGGTCCCATATGAATGGTCGGAATACGGTGGACGCCCTGCTTTTCAAATGAGCGGTGTTCCATCTTTACATCAAGCCCATGGTTTTTAAGATATTTCTCCATAAGCTCAGCATAAGCAGCCCGCCATTTTTCCATGTTCCCTTTATCATCCCAATCGACTATATTTACCTTTTTTGTCTTATAATCTTTCCCGTTCTTTAATGGGATTTTTTGACCGTTCTTATCAAGGATATATTCACGATGGCACTTATGCTTAACGAATGTACCGTCTATGTTAAGCGGTCTCATCGTAAGCATCATGTGGCAGTGGATATTCTTATTTCCTTTGTCCGGCGCATGGATACAGAAATCCACGCACATTCCCTT
>CACZNY010000417.1 GCA_902782655.1 uncultured Lachnospiraceae bacterium | reverse complement strand
CATACACAATCCATGCGCCGCCATTGTTACCGGGAAACGCTCATCGGACTTACTCCCCCGGCAGATGGACCTGCATAACCAGCGGGATTACATGCAGACCCGGATTCTCTTATTCTGATAAAGGCATCCCTGCCTTAAGCTCAAGCCCAAGATCCTTAAGCTTCTCTAAAACCTCTTCCAGGGACTTCCGTCCAAGATTCCTGACCTTCATCATCTCGTCAGGAGTTTTGTCTGTAAGCTCTGAGACCGTGTTGATCCCTGCACGCTTAAGACAGTTATAAGATCTTACCGAAAGCTCCAGCTCATCAATGGACATATTCATCACATCCACCTTGACATCTTCCTTCTTGGCATACATGACCTCTGCTCTGCTGGCAGCATCCGAAAGATCCACGAACAGATTCAGATGCTCCGACAAAACCTTTGCTGCGAGACTGACGGCATCCTCAGGGCTTAATGCTCCATTTGTATAAACATCTAATGTCAGCTTGTCAAAGTCCGTCTGCTGTCCCACACGGGTATTCTCCACACTCATATTTACACGCTCAACCGGCGTATAAATAGAATCTATCGAAATAACACCTATGGGAAGCTCAGGGCTTTTATTCTGTTCTGCTGAAACGTAGCCCCTTCCGCTTGAAATAGTCAGCTCAATGTAAAGTCTGGCATCCTTTCCGCTCAGGGTAGCTATATGCTGATCCTTATTTACGACCTCAACATCCTGATCGCACTGCACGTCAGCGCCGGTAACCTCGCCCTCCCCATCACACTCGATGTATGCCGTCTTCGGCTCATCTGAAGAACTGTTGTTGCGAATGGCAAGATTCTTGATATTCAGGATAATCTCTGTAAGGTCCTCCTTCACTCCGGGAAGTGTGGAAAACTCATGCAGCACCCCGTCAACCTTTACATGGCTCACAGCCGTACCGGGAAGAGAGGACAGCATTATACGTCTGAGAGAATTGCCTATTGTGATCCCGTATCCTCTCTCAAGAGGTGTACAGACGAATCTGGCATATTTTCCGTCCCCCGATGTCCCCTGCATCTCAATCTTTGGTTTATCAAATTCGAACAATCGAATACCTCCTGTCTCCGGCAAAGCCGGAAAAAATCACAACAAATTACTTGGAGTACAACTCGACGATAAGCATTTCGTCTACGGGAACATCTATCTCCTCCCTTTCAGGAAGCCTGTCAACCGTGCCCTTGAAATGCTCAGGATCTGCTATAAGCCATGCAGGTACCGCACGTCCTGACGTAGCTTCAAAAACATCCTTAATATGCTGTGAAGATCTCTTGTTCTCTCTGATCTCTATAACGTCACCCGGCTTTACACTGTATGAAGGAATGAATACTGTCTTTCCGTTAACGGAAAATACCTTGTGATCAACCATCTGGCGAGCCTCCCTGCGGGTTTTTGCAAACCCGAGGCGATAAACTACGTTATCAAGTCTTCTCTCCAGCATGATCATAAGGTTTGTTCCTGTCATGCCCTTCATTTTATCAGCCTTCTCATAGTAATTTCTGAAAGGCTTTTCAAGTACGCCGTATATGAACTTAGCCTTCTGCTTTTCGCGAAGCTGAGTTCCGTACTCACTTACTTTTCTGCCCGATCTTCTGACCTGTCTGGTGGACTTTTTATCATAGCCCAGATAAACAGGATCAAGACCCAACGCTCTGCATCTTTTCAGAACAGGTTCTCTATTAACTGCCATATGTCTATCTTCCTCCTAATTAAACTCTTCTGCGCTTGGGCGGACGGCATCCGTTGTGAGGCACCGGCGTCACGTCCTTGATACTGGTTACCTGAAGTCCTGCGGCGGCAAGCGCCCTTATAGCCGCTTCCCGTCCTGAACCCGGTCCCTTTACCATTACATCAACTGTCTTTAAACCATAAGGAAGAGCTGCCTTGGCAGCTGTTTCTGCTGCCATCTGAGCCGCATATGGAGTAGATTTCCTTGAACCTCTAAATCCCAGACCTCCGGCACTTGCCCATGAAAGAGCGTTACCCTGTGCATCCGTCAATGTGACGATAGTATTGTTAAAGGATGACTGAATATGTGCCTGTCCGTGTTCAACGTTTTT
>CACZNY010000416.1 GCA_902782655.1 uncultured Lachnospiraceae bacterium | reverse complement strand
AATGCTGCAAACATGCCAAAGGGCAGGCCCCACATAACCACAAGCTGGTAAAACCTTGAATGCTTTGACGTAAAGGCTACGCCGCTTGCCATAGGTACGAAACTGACAACAAAAGGAAGCGACACTATCAGGCCGCCAAGAACGAACATCACACCCTGAACTGCGGTCAGCAGGATGACATTCAGTATCTTTTTATGGTTCCTGATATTGAGTGACAGCAGGATCGAGCCGGCCACCACATAGTAGATAGCCACATCCCAGGAACTGCACATGTAGAATATTCCCATTAAAGCTGCGCATACGATAAGCCTTGGATCAAGCAGCTCATGCAGCCAGTCTATCCTGTCCTCATCGTCGGCATATTTACTGTTACGCGCGTCTATCATGAATGAGAGAAGAAGTCCCAGGAAAGTCATGACATAAAGCTGGTTTACTACATGGGCATGCAGATCCCCCGTCACCATGGAATACGAGCCGAATTCGACTGCAGTCTTGTCCTCCACATCAGGGATGCTTCCGATATAGCGTGAAGAATCAGCAAACCAGTATTCCTGGTAATCCCTTGTAAGCTGAAGCATTTCCCTGACCATCGGAACCAGCTTGCTGTAGATCACATACTGCATATTTGCAGAAAAAACTGACACAGCCGCAGCAGCAAATCCTGCAGCATAGCAATGGAACCCCTTATGCTTCACATTCTCAGCCTTTTTCACTGAAGCTGCCATGAGCTCAAAAGCCAGGGTAAAAGGCAGGGTGAAATACACTGCAAAGGATGTGCCCATGCCAAAGTTATATCCAAGGGACACGGTATTCCCTGAAAGCTTTGTAAGATAGGTAAAAATATACTGTCCGAAATAATAGTAGTTCAGCTTTTCCCCTGCAAACCACATGTCATCAGGCGGGAAATAATCGGTAAAGAACATCCTGTTCATGAAACCATAATCCATCATCTTTTCCTGACCGAAGGCTTCGGGTCTGAAACAGCGGTAATAGCAGAAGAAGAAAAATGAAAGAAGGAATATGAATTCCATAAACAACACGGAACCGCAGGGAACCCCGTACGGGAAAAGAGCTTCAAAAAATCCGCTTACATCCTTCTTATCATCACCATCCTGAAGTTTTTTATTTCCCTTCAGCCTTAAAACCGCCGGCACCGCCCCCAGCAGTACAGCCATAAGCAGGGCAGCCACAATGCATGTCGCGAAAGAAAACTTCATCAGATGGATAGAAGAAAATAACCACATCAGATAACCGGCAAGGAGCCAGCCAAGTATCTTGGAAAAGATCCAGCCCCTGTCGGAAAAATCCTTAAAAAGCCTGCTCACTGCGGGATATGCGGCAGCACCAAGTACAAGCATCGTAAGATACCACAGCATCATAGGCGGAAAATCATTCCCAAATATGATCCCCGCTGAGGTTATCAGAAGTATGAAAAGAACAGGGTACAGCACCCCCTGTATTTTGCTCAGCTTGAAACTGTTATCAGCACTGTTCTGTATTTCTGTCTGTATTTCTGATTCCATAATTTTCCCGGTACCAAATAATAAAATAACCGTTCTCCTAAACTCCCATAGCTACATTAAACAGTCTCACCGCAAACATCGCAAGCAGTCCTATGGTCACAATTATCAATTTCCGCACCTTTCCTGATTCGGCACACCGGCTCCGGTTTAATTCTTGCGGTTAATCAATATTTCTTCCGCTACCTGCAGGTCATCCGGTGTTGTTACCTTTATATTTTCATAGCTTCCCATGGTGATCTTTACTTTCTGTCCTGAATACCTCTCTGCCACCATGGCATCATCCGTGAAAAATCCGCTTAAGCCTTTATCCGATGCCTCTTTTTCAGCCTGTTCGTAGGCTGCTTTTATCAGCGGCATCCTGAAAGACTGGGGAGTCTGTATTATCCACGCCCTTGAACGGTCTATGGTGCTTTCAACAAAACCATCCGCATCCGAAAGCTTAATGGTATCCTTTGACGGTACCGCAGCAACACAGGCACCGTATTCATAGGCATCTTTTATGGTATGCTCTATAACATCCACGGTAACAAGTGCCCTGGCAGCATCATGTATTAACACTATATCTGCATCCGATATAGCTCGTATGCCGTTGTATGACGAGTTGTAGCGCTCTTTTCCGCCGGCCACTACGCTGCTCACCTTTGTAAAACCGTATCTGTCAACTATATCCTTCCTTACCTTTTCTTCATCACCGGGGGTTACCACCAGCACAATTTCCGTTACGCTGCTCTTTTCAAAACAGTCGATGGCATAATAAAGCAAAGGATGCCCGCAGAGTTCCAGATACTGTTTCGGAACATCTCCTCCCATCCTTTTCCCTGTGCCGCCTGCAAGTATCAAAGCCGCAGATTTTATTTTTTCCATATTCATGCTCTCTGTCCCAGCCTCAGATTCGGCACCGCATTCAGATCAGGTCCGGCAAAATTCCCCTTCTGGTACTCATAATATGCCGCAGCACCGATCATTGCCGCATTGTCGGTGCAGTATATAGGTGCCGGTCTGTAAAAAACTATATTTCTTTTTGCACACTCTTTTTCCATAGTTTCCCGCAGGTGCCTGTTGGATGCCACACCGCCTGCTATGGCAAATTTCTTATCCCCGTTTTTATCAAGGGCTAACATTGCATGTTCGGTAAGAACATCTACAACAGCCTTCTGAAAAGACGCCGCCACATCGCTCTGACTTACCTCTATCCCCTGCATATTGCATGAATTCAGATAATTAAGCACTGCACTCTTTAAGCCGCTGAAAGAAAAATCATATT
>CACZNY010000415.1 GCA_902782655.1 uncultured Lachnospiraceae bacterium | reverse complement strand
TTTGAACTTGTTCAAAAAGCCATTTGACTTTGGGCGTCGTTGTATCAAAACAGTGATTCAGTACTTTTGGCGTCTGAATCATAAAATATGGATTTACGTATTTCACAAGCCTCCTTAGAAGGCGCAGGTATACTAAATCCCTGTTTTCACGCAGGAAATAATAACATATTTACACAAAGAATCAGGCTGCAGGTCTTTTACAGCCTGCAGCCTGATTCTTTCAGCATATCATCCTACTGTTGAGCTTAATGATCACTATGCATTACAGTTAATCCCGTAAAAGCTCCCAGGAATTACACCGATGCATCAAAATTCCCGCCCACCGCAGGGTTTACGGAATTTTCCATCATACGGACCATCGATGCGCCCATAGCGTCCTGTGTGTCCAAGGCATTTGACAGTACCTTCATGCTTACCTCGCTGCCGGTCTTTGCGGCAGACAGGGCTGTGGACATATCCTGTATAAGGCCTGTAGGAGAAGCCATGCCAATAGCATCAACCATCGAGATCACTCCCTTTCTTTAGTAGTTTATTAATCCTTACGGATTAATTCGTATGCTCTAAATGTATATCGGTCAAAAGCCAGATTTTCAATATATCTGAGCTCATATTTTTTTTCTTCTATTTCAGCGATCTCATTCGTATGGACAGTCCTGTTAACAAAAACATACTTTTTCCCGGCAACATCTCCTATGTTGTCTATGGTAGAGGATCTCATCCATGGGGCATAGTATTCCAGACATATCCCTATCTCGGGGAACTCCTCATACATTATATAGCCGTCTTCATCACCGGTTTGACTGAGAAAGGCTTCGAATCTGCTCATATCCACATATTCAATCCTGTACTGCTGAATATATATAACGATAAGGACCGCACCGGCAAGCAGTGATGCGGGAATAAGAGCAGATCTTTTTTCTGATATCATAAGATCCAGCGAAACTGCGGCTCCCAGCCACATTATCCCTACTGCGGGAAGCAGATATCTCGAGGAAAAAAAGGTCGAGCCTGTGGCAAGCATCAGACCGAAAGACAGAACCGTTACAAGAAAATAAACAAGGATATAATAAGCGGAAATATATTCTTTTATTCTGCATGCATAGGCGAAAAGAAGGATGACAAGCAGAAGAAGCAGGGTAGAAAGCACTGTCAGGTTCGTGACATAAGGATATCTGACTGATGACATCATGCTGTCAAATGTCGCAGGATAAGCAGAAAAATAAGAGGATGCTCTTTTCATCTGATAAACAGTGAGTACAGCACACGGGATATAGCAGGCGATACAGATGAAAGCGCCGATGAACCATTGCTTCAGAGTCTTTTTATATACCGATATAAATAGCAGCATAAGCCATATAAATCCCTCTGCCACAAGAGCATACTGATGAGTATAGGCTCCGCATACAGTGCTTGCTATAAGCCACAACCCGGAGCGAGGGACTGATCTTATCCAGCAGAGGGCAAAAACAGCCGCAGCCGAAGAAAAGAGAACTGCCCAGCTGTACATCCGGATCTCGACTCCGTGCTCAAAAAAATGGGGCATGACTGTTATCATTACAATATATATGCAGGCTGCGCGCTCCGAGGATATTCGGGGGATAAACCGACAGGCTGTGAGCATGAGCAGTGTCATGGGAATAACAGAAAAAATCTTGAGCTTTATGGTAGAAAAACCAAAGATACGGGTAAAAAACCAGGCGCTGAAATTATAAAAAGGCGGAAGGGTATCTGCGAATGTCCTCGAGACCATCTCCTTAAAGCCGCACCTGATTATTGACGCGGAAAAGGCTTCATCCATCCAGACATTGTTATTGAATACCAGGCTGAGGTAAAAAAGGGTGCAGACAGCAGCGAAAAGATACGGAATATATCCCTTGTGCTTCATTTTGAATATGTCTTATCCTGAAGGCGGTCTTCAAATTCTGCCTTCGCGAGCGGCTTATCATAATAATAACCCTGGATCACAGAACAGCCGGCATTTCTTACAAACATAAGCTGGTCTTCTCTTTCCACTCCTTCTGTAAGCACCTCCATACCAAGCTCTTTAGCCATATGGATGACATCCTTCAGGATTATCTCATCCTTCCAGGAAAAATCATCTCCGTTAACAAAGGATCTGTCAATTTTCAGGGTATGAACCTTAAATTCCCTGAGAGTCGCCAGTGAAGAATATCCGGATCCAAAATCATCAATAGCAGTCATAATATCAAGATCGTTCAGCTCGCTTATAAATCCTGATAATATCCCGTGTTCCTCCTCATCAACAGTTTCCGTCAGTTCTATCTCAATATAGCTTCTGTCGAGCCCTGCCTTTCCGATGGTTTCATCTATCTTCCCGGCAAGCTTCCTGTCCTTAAGATCCTTTCTTGAAAAATTGACCGATATGGGAACGGGTTCATAACCCATAAGCTTCCATCTGATTATATCCCTGCATACATGCCGCAGCACGTAAAGATCCAGCGAAAGGGTCTGGTTGTTTTCCTCCAGGGCAGGTATAAATATCCCGGGAGATATAAGCTTGCCATCATGCATCCACCTGACCAGAGCCTCCGCGCCGACAAGCTTCTTTGTTGCAGAATCCACCTTTGGCTGATAGTAGACCAGGAATTCTCCGTTAGCAAGCGCCTCCTCATAGTCCTTAAGCACGTTTTTCTCCTGGCTGATGCGCGTGATCAGATTGTCCGAAGCATAGGCGATATTCTGATGCAGCACATTCTTTGCCTGATTAAGGGCTATTGACGGTCTGCTTATGACCTCTCCGGGATCATCCACATCTGAACCGATATCCCATACTCCGATCGTGGAATGGATCTCAATGTCCTCATTTTTATCATCCGGATCAAGCATCAGGGTCACATCGGAGATCAGTCCGATAAACCTGTCCCTTCTGTTCTTCTTTATCAAAGCCATGAAATTATCACCGCCAAGATGTCCCATGACCTCTTCGTCGCCAATAAAATCATTAATACGCGCGGCATACTGCCACAGAAGCTTATCACCCTTTTCCCTGCCGTAGCGTCTGTTGATATCTCCGAAATCCTTAAGATTGAAATAAAAGGCACTGTAGCCGCTTAAGGATATGTTTTTATCCATAATGTCCGTGATCATGTTTAGATAACCGGAAGCATTCGGCAGTCCGGTAATCTGGGATATATTGGCATACGTATGTACGTCCTCATCCAGCTGCAGCTTCGCCAGATAAAACATACAGTCCGTAGCATACCACTCCATGATTTTTTTCTCGTCATCTGAAAACGGTTTGTCAAAGGGAAAGATATAGATCACAATAGAACGCCGCGGATCCATATTAAAAGTGAAGCTTAACGGCTCTCCTGCGGGCATTCCGCTCTCCCTCTGATACAGCAGTACATTCCGTTTGCCTGCTGAAAGCTTGAAATCACCGACATATTCCGCCTCTACACCAAAAATCCTCGTGTAATAGGCAACAGCTCCCAATGCCTCCTGAAAATGGGAAAGGGAAGCCACCCCATTGGATATCTCTCTTAAAAACTGCAGATGGAGATCATTATTATCGGTTTTCATCCTGTCTGAAACCCTCCCGGGGATAGATTGCCAATGGCATACAGCAAATATTTATAACCTGCTTTATAATCGGAGTCCTTATTTATCGTGGATATAAGTGTAATATATTTATCAGTAAAATGGAAGCCGGTCAGATGTATTCATACATCTCCCGGGCTTCCTCCTTCTTTACGGTCTCCGCCACAGACAAAACTCTTATCCTCACAGTCTTGTCTCCGAAAACTACGGCTATCTCATCATCCGGTTTTATATCTGTACCGGCCTTTGCAGTTCTTCCGTTTACCGATACCCTTCCCGCATCACAGGCTTCATTAGCGACTGTACGTCTTTTTATCAGTCTGGATACTTTCAAATACTTATCTAATCTCATATTTCTCCTTTAGCTTAATAAACTGTTATTATCCGCCCAGCCGCGGCAGCTTATCCGCCGGGATATCAAAGCAGCAGAGCGTTGTATACGTCCCTTTTTGCCATTCCCCGGTCTGCTGCCGTCCTTTTCATGGCCTCTTTTCTGTCAAATCCCTGTCCTTCATACATGGCTACATGCTCCGATATGCTCATATCCTTAAATTCCCTTTGCTTTGCGGCAGCTATCTCTTCGCGGGACATACCTTCTATGACCAGCACATATTCCCCTCTCGGATCCCTGTCTTTATAATGATCACAGGCATCCTGCATGGACAGTCTGAGTATCTCCTCATGTAGCTTCGTCAGTTCCCTGCAAAGCGCTATCCTGCGTGATCCTCCCAAAACCTCCCTTAATTCCGACAGAGTACCTTTAAGATGATGCGGTGCCTCATAAAGTATTATAGTCCGCATCTCCTTGCTTATGAAATCCAGGATCTCCCGCCTCGCTTTTTTTTCTCTGGGCAGAAAACCCTCAAAAACGAATCTCTCCGTCGAAAACCCGGATACGGTAAGGGCTGTCACAAATGCCGTCGCTCCGGGAAGGGAGGTGACTTCTATTCCCGCTTCCACAGCTTTTCTTACAAGAATTTCACCGGGATCGGAAATACCCGGTGTTCCGGCATCCGTCACACAGGCAATGACTTTTCCTTTAAGCATATTGTCAACAAGCTCCGATGCCTTTTCGAATTTGTTATGCTCATGATAGCTTGTAAGGGGTACATGCAGATCAAAATGATTGAGGAGCCGCAGAGTATTTCTTGTATCCTCTGCCGCTATCAGATCTGCTGTGCGCAATACCTCCAGTGTCCTGGCGGTAATATCTCCAAGATTTCCTATAGGCGTCGGACAAAGATAAAGTTTTCCCTGCGTATCAGTACCCATATACTGTATACATCTCTTTGGTATATCTGCCGTCCTCTCCGTAAATTATAAGAGGGCTCTCCACCTTCATTTCTGCCCCGGCTCCTTTCCGCCCCTCCAAAAGTATCATCGATGAAGGCGATGAGGAGTCAGGATGTACGGTTTTTAGAGTCTTGGGCTCTATATTATGGATTCGCATCTCATAAATAACATCCGCCAGCCTGTGTGGTTTATGCACCATGTAAAAATATCCGCCCTCCTTTAATGCCATAGCTGAAATCCTTAAAACATCCTGTAGCGTGCATGCTACCTCATGCCTTGATATTGTCTTTGTATCGGCAGGGTTGACTATTCCATGTCCTGATTTAAAATAAGGGGGATTTACAGTTACCATATCAAAAGAGGCCGCATCTATGTGATCAGCAGCCTCTTTAATATCACAGTTAATTATATTTATCCTGTCCTCAAGTGAATTCAGGCGAATGCTTCTTTCGGCCATATCTGCCACATCCTTCTGGATCTCCATGCCTGTAATGTGATCGGCTTTTGTTTTTGCAGACATAAGAATCGCTATGATCCCGCTTCCGGTACATAGATCCAGTATCCTGCCGCCTGATACTGAGGCATGCTCCGCTGCAAACCCGGACAGTAAGACAGCATCCATCCCAAAACAGAACCTTTCAGGATGCTGGATGATATACAGACCGTTTCTTTGCAGATCATCTATCCTCTCACCGGTTCTTAAGTACTCATCTTTATTCATCCAGCTTGGATCCGGCTCCTTCTTTTTCCTCCAGATTCTCTAATTTCTCAAGCTCCTTTTCCTCTGCAGACTCCCCGGCGTCGTTTCTTTTTCCTCCCTTGCCATGCCCCTTTGCCCTCCGAGGCTTAAAATAGAGCTCCTCTGCCGGATAATCCCTTATCTCCTTCTCATCTCCGGCATCAACTATCACTCTGACCTTCTGGCGCAATACGTTTACAGATTCCACTACCCCTCTGGTACCCTCCGGGGTCGTCACTATATCTCCATTACCAGGAAGCTTCCGGTTGAGATATTCATACGTCTCCTGCTCATTTCTCAGACAGCACATCAATCTACCGCAGACTCCGGATATCTTTGACGGATTCAGTGACAGATTCTGCTCCTTTGCCATACGTATGGATACCGGAGCAAAATCCGAGAGATATGCATGGCAGCAAAGCTCACGTCCGCATATTCCCACACCGCCTATTATCTTTGTCTCATCCCTTACACCTATCTGCCTAAGCTCTATACGGGTTCTGAACTGACCTGCCAGATCCTTCACAAGCTCCCTGAAATCCACTCTTCCGTCAGCAGTGAAATAAAAAAGCAGTTTGCTTCCGTCAAATGTATATTCCGCATCTATAAGCTTCATATCCAGTTCGTGAGCCGCGATACGTTCCTTGCATATTTTAAACGCATCCTGCTCTTTTATGCGGTTCACGGTTTCACGGTCGGCATCTTCTTCCGTAGCTATGCGTATAACCTGCTTTAACGGAGATTTCAGTTCTCCTTCATCTATCTGTTTGATATCGGATACAACCCGCCCGTATTCTTTTCCACGGGCAGTTTCCACTATCACGTGCATCCCTCTTTTTATCTCAAATTCTCCCGGATCAAAATAATAAATCTTACCGGCTGTTCTGAACCTTACGCATATCACATTTGTCATTTGTTCAAATCTACCTTTCATGAAACAGAACCGGAAACGGCCTGTTTTACTGTCAGCAGCAGGGAATCCATTACGGCTTCCGCATTCACATTACTCTGAATATCATGTCTGGCCTGTTTCACAGCGTTGAGAACCCGCTCCAACCCTTCATATGACATAGCAGAAGTCTTATCAATATATCCCGCCCCGGGCTTTTCTGTCAATATACCGGTCTTAACGAACAGGCTGTCCCGGCAAAGCCGCTCGATACAGGTAAATATTTCAGGCAGATAGTCAGAATAATCTGAGGACAGCTCCTTTGCAAAGCTCATGAGGGAAGCCACATCGGCAGATCCCTTTCCATAGAATATGTTTTCAAGCCTTATAAACTGCTCTGCCACAGCCTCATCATCAGTATGAAACTCAGGCTCAGCCCTGAAGGACATAGTCACACACCTAGATCTTATTGTCTGAAGCAGCAGTTCCCGGCTCTTTACTATAAGTATAATAAGCACATATTCCGGCGGCTCCTCGATAGTCTTTAATAAGGCGTTCTGCCCTTCTTTTTTTAAAAGCTCCGCATCCGGAATGATATATATCTTTCTTCCGCCGTAATATGGACGTATCCCGGTATCTTCAACTACCTGTTCCCTTATATCCCTCACCGATATGGTTTTGGCGGCTTCATGCGTTACGACGATACAGTCGGGATGGTTGCCGCTATCTATAAGCCTGCAGCCATGGCACACCCCGCAGGGTTTGTCCAGCTCAGGATTATCGGTACAGAGCAGGGATTTTGCCAAATGCATGGCAAGCTCCATCCTGCCGGTTCCGGATGCACCTTCAAAAATATATGACTGGCTTAACGTTCGGCTCCTTAAGGCCTTGTCTATATATATCTTTAACTGATCATCTATACTGCTTATCATTTTTTACTCTACATGAGAAGATCTATCAGAAGACCCCTTATCTCTCCTATAGTCGCAAGTATTGAAAGATTATCGCTTTCCTCTTTTATCAGCTCCGCCGCCAGCTCATCAAGGTTCTGATCCACAAGCTTTATTATCCCATATACCCGATGCCTTCCCTTTTTATCAAGAAAATTCTGTCGGGAAAACTTATGGGAGCGGTTCAGTATCTCGTTCATAAAGTCTTTGACCAGCCCTCTATAGCGGCGCATATCCTTGATGTTCTTCCGCTTTGCTATGATCTCGCCTTCAGCCGTGATCTCACTCATCAGATTTGAAAGCCTCTCCTGAAGCTCCGTCTCTGCAATATTTGACATCAGTGCAAACTTAAAGGAATCACCCCCTGTATCCTGCACAGGATGCGCCGCTTCAGGCTGTATGGTCTGCTCTATATTATTTACCCTGATATCCAATTATCATGCTCCTGATGCCGTCAGTACAATCCGCCAGATTCTCATTTTCAAATCTGTTTCCCTCCTTTATTCCTGCTTCAAGCAGCTTTTCCTCTGAGAAATCATCATCATCCGCCAGATATCTGCGGCACATCTCCTTATAATCCGGTTTTCCGCTAAGCTTTTCACGTTCTATTGCACGCATCAGCCTGTCACCGTCCTCCAGCTCTATGTATACAGGTATAAGGCAGTCTCTGCCGAAATGCTCCTTCATACCTGTATAAGATTCCAAAGTTCCTATGCCCAGATAATAATCCATACTGTTTTCCACTGCGGAAGAGGCTGTAAAATATCTCCACGGTCCGTGTACGGTCTCATAGGTTCTGCATTCTATCACATCGCCATGTTTTTTCATGGTCTGATATGTATCTTCATCCACAAAGTGATATTCCCTGCCTTCAGCCTCACCATCCCTCATGGGTCTTGTAGTATGCAGTATTATAGGACTCAGCTTCAGCCTTTCGTCTTCAAGCAGAGCTCTGTAGACAGAATCTTTTCCTGATGCGCTTTTTCCCGTTATATAAAAAATATACTTCATGCTATCTGTTCATCCAGCTCCTTAATGGCTCTGCCAAGTCTTTGAAAACCTTCCTCTGTATCCATTACGCTGGTTAATAAAAGACAGGTCCGGTCTCCGGCTTTTTCCGGCTGTAAATGGTATTTTTCTCTAAATATATCATATAGCTTATGTCCGGTCATATGGCCTGAGCGGTCCATTACATTTATCTTGCTCCTGTCATGGTCATATATCCCGTATCTGCCGGCAAATTCAGGTCCGGTAAAATAAATGTGTCTAAGGCTTTTACAAAGAGCATACGTCCTGTCCAGATTTTCCCTGAGCCTTTTTTTTAACACAAAGCCCTCCTTCTCCATGATATCAAGACATCTCTCAGCTGATGCCATAAGAATATAAGAGGGGCTTGTTGTCTGAAAAATGTTTATATAACGTTTTACTTCATCCTGCCTTACAAGAGATCCGTTTATGAGTACAGCGGCTGTCTGTGTCATGGCAGGAAGGGTTTTATGAAGACTCACGACAGTCACATCCGGTTTTGATGAAAGCACCGGGAAACATGTTCCCTCATCTGCCGTATAATGTGCTCCATGTGCGCCGTCAACGATCAGGGGTAAGCCATATCCGTGTACTATATCCGCAATTTTGTCAACATCTGAAATAAAGCCTTCATATGTCGGCGAGGTGATAAGAACGGCATCCGGCAGCCGTCCTTCCTTCCCTGCCTTATTCAGTCTGTCTTCCGTCTCTTCAGGTGAAATACAGGCAGTAAGCCCGTTTTCAGGCATAGTCTCCCTCTCAAGAGGAAGTATTCTGCATCCTGATAAGAAAGAAGCGTTATATACACTTCTATGTGCCCCCATGTCCGCCAGAAGACATCCGTTTTTTTGAACCAGAGCCGATATGGCGGACAGATTGCCGCAGGTACTGCCGTTTACTGAAAGAAAGGCTCTTTTTGCACCGTATAATACAGCCAGACGATCCTCGATATCGGCTATCATGCCTTTGGGGCTTTGCAGATCGTCAAATCCGTCTATCTCCGTAATATCATGGAAATATGCCTCGTTAAGCCAGTCGCTTCCTCCGTTATTTTCAAGGGAAGCAGTCTGCTGACGTTTGTGGCCGGGCATATGAAAAGGATACATATCTGACGCGGAAAGGTTGTTTAATTCATATATCATGGCTTTTTCGCCGTTATTCTTCCTCCTGAGGCATTGGCTGCTGATCCGTTGTTTCAACACTATCCTGCGGTGTTTCTGTCTGCTGAGGAGTATCTGCGTTTACACCGGAAAGCTGTGCCTCTGCAAGCGCGGCAGCTGTTTCACTGTCAAAACCCTGCTGTTTGAATAAATATGCTGACACGTCTTCTGTCAAAGGAATATACCCTTTTTGAGCTGCAGCTGCTTTTTCTTCCATGGTCAGTGAAGGAATGGCATCCTCCTTTGTTATACTACCGTAAACAACTACTGCTTCTCCTTTTTCCACCTGATCATATATCTCAGCTGCTTTCTGGGTTGGCAGATTTATGCAGCCGTGAGATCCTTTCATGTAGTATATATGTCCACCGAAGGCATCTCTCCAGGATGCATCGTGCAGTCCTATATTCCCGTTAAAGGGCATCCAGTATTTCACTGATGACTGATATCCTTCACCGACAAGCGTAGAATCCCTCTCTTTATAGGTAATCGCATATGTTCCTTCCGGCGTGCCGTTGCCCTTGAACAATCCTCCTGATACAAAATCACTCTCGTTAACCTGTTCTCCGTTTTTGTATACCCACAAATGCTGATCTCCTATGTTTATTTCAACGTAGGTATTTCCTATGTCATTTTCTCCGTAATTATCAGCCGTGCCGTAGTAAACCGGCGTAAGCTCAGCGCTTTCACCGGTCAGGATCTGGGAGATCAGCTCCTGCCTTGTCGAAGCCTTATCCATCCAATAACCGTAATCACCGCCGGACACCGTTATGCTTCTTCCATCATGGGTGGTGAAGCTGCGTTTCCGGCCAAAGGTATCATATTTGGAAGACAGGCCGGATACGTATTCCCTGGCCGGGGCTTCATTTACAGAAAGCGACCCGTCGGGAAGGGTTGTAAGCCATCCGGAAATAGTCTCTCCTGTGAGCGTTTCCGTCTTATCACCAAAGCGATATATTATTTCCATGGAGGATATCTTATCTTCCAAAGACAATTCCTTATTCTGCATGGTGTTATCCGGTTCGATACCATCCGGCTGCATCATCATGACATTTTCGCTTTTTTCTTCGGTGACAGGAGCTGTCGTTTCCTCTTTATCCGAAACGTCTTTTTTTTCTCCACAGCCTGTACAGCCGGTAAGCACAGCCATTATCAGAGCTATAATCATTATCCTGGCCATTATGTTTTTCTTCATAATGATGCTACTCACCGCCATACTCTATCTTCCCACAGCCTCCGGATGTCTTTCGACATAGCCCTCTATCAGACCTTCGTATTTTCCCGACATCATTTCCATTATAGCTTTCATTCTGTCGCTGGACCATAACCTGCCTCTTGTTATGAGCTGTATCTTGTCATAAAACACTCTGAGCCCCTCGTCCTCTATCAGGTTTTCACCTTCGTACACAGACTCTCTGTACCCTTCCGGACAGACTCTTCTCAGATGTCCCACTCTCCAAGAAGGCTGATAGTAAGCCGGCAGCCTTGACAGAAAGGGATCTCCCAGACAGTAGGTATCATTTAAGTACAGGTCCGAATTTTTATAAACCAGTATCCCCGCAGCATTATCGAGTATCCCTCCGCTGAAGCCGCTTTTTCTTAAGAAATCGGGAGCTTCATCATTCCAGGTATCCTGCCAGCAGGTTTTTCCTGTCCTGATAAGACTTCTTACGTTATTGTAAAAACCGGTAGTGTCGAAATAATATTCCCTTTCATCAGAAATGCTGCTGGCAAAAGCATGTCCGTATAAATACTGTGATCCGATATTTGTACCGAATGTGAAAGACCAGCACATCAGCCCTATGACCAGAATGGAAAAGGATATACGCATACGCCTGATGGTATCAAAGTAATCCTTTTCCCTGTTAAACATCATGGTGGCAGAGAGTACGGATATAAAAAGCATCCCGGTAAAATGCCTTCCCATCATGAAATCCCCGCCAACACTCAAAAGATAAGCTCCGTACAGCAATATACCTGCAGATACCAGAAGATATTTTACCTTCCTGAGTATCAATGTCATAAAAATAAATGCCAGAGGCACTATAATTACAACTGCGTCATTCAGAAGCGTATACCAATAGTATAAAATACCATGCTTTACATACTCTGTAAGAGTTATTCCTGTCCCTATCTTTACGTATGCGGTATTCGGTACAAGGGAACCAAAATAGACCAATGAGAAAAGCTCCCAGATAATGAAAGGACAAAGACCTGCCAGTCCGATACCTGCACACTTTAGAAAGCTGGTATTATCCCTTTTGAAAAGAAATACAAAAACTATTACCGGTATGAAAAAAAGAACATTGTCCATACGGGTCAACGCTATACCGGAAAACGTAAGAGCCAAAAACAGAAGATGTCTGCCGTCAAAAAAATCCCTCTTCATATACTGCCAGATAAAAAGAGCCATGAAAAGGAAGAGCAGACTGTTTTCAAGGCCGGATGTTGTATAAGATAGAAATGCCTTTGAACCGACAAAAGCAAAAAAGCCCGTAAGGACCTGTTCTCTTGTACGGCATATTTTATAGGCAAAAATGTGGTAAGCCGTCGAGCTGTATATTACATCCAGTATCAGCGTGGAAAAATATATCTCTCTGGTCAATGCAAACGGAATGGCACAGGACAAGGTATAGAGAGGGCTTGTAGTAGAGCACACCCTTTCCCCGATATTGTATACAAAACCATTGCCTTCCAGGAGATGCTTGACCATAACATAGCCGTGAAAGGAATCATCAGACTGCCATCCTGAAAGAAGTACCAGGGCAGTAAAAAATACAAATGTGAGAAACCTGCTCCTTTCCAGGTCAGAGGAAAGATCAGGTCTCTTTATATGAATCTTTTTCATTTAAGTATGTCTTCTTCTCTCAACAGCCTGTTGTGAAACGCTGTCCTGAAATATTTAAAATTATCAAAAAAACCATTCTGGCTTACGCCCTCAGTACGCGCCGACCAATGTCCCGGAACTTCAATGAATTTTACCCCGAGTCTTAGCGGCTTAAGGGCAGTCTCCAAAAAGAACGGATGCTTAAGCTCCTCCCACCTTATGGATCTCATCAGATCGGAAGGAAATATCCTGTAAGCATATGTAAGATCCGACAGACCCACCCCGTAGAGCAGACCTATGCTGCGCTCAAAGATCAGGTTGCATATAAGCTTGATCTTATTATAATTATCGAAGCCTCCTCCCTTACGCCATCTGGAGGCTGTTATTATCCTGTTTGGATATTTTTTTGCTGCTGCTATAAAGGTTCTTATCACATCGGGATCCGTTTCCAGATCAGTCGACATCATGACCAGATGGCTTCCTTTCGCGAGCTCAATACCTTCTCTGATGGCACCTCCCACACCGGGTAATTCCTGATCATGGATATACATGGGTATATACCTGTTATAGTCTTTAATTAGCTGCTCTGCCGTATTCCTGGATTCTTCGGTTGTCCTGGGACACAGTATAAAAATAAATTCGCAAAGATCCTTTCTTCTGCACGTGTGCAATATGGTTTCAACCGTCTGCCTCATGCTGTAAGTTTCATCCATTGCCGGTAAAAGTATCGTAACATTCTCAAAACTCATATCCTGCTCTCCCAGTCCGCAAAAACATCCTCCAGAGTCTGTCTCATGGTGTAACCTCTTATGTACCCCAAAGCCTTTATCTTTGTATCATCACCCAGAAGCAACGGTTCATCTGCTACCCTGAACAGCTTCTTATCGCTCACTACTTTGGCCTTTGTTCCTGAAATATCTATCAGCATATCCAGGATCTCCTGGATCTGATATGCTTTTCCGTTACATATATTATAGGGCTCCGCAGGATTTCCCTTATCCATCAAAAGACGCATGGCTTTGACTCCGTCCCTTACATCGATATAGTCTCTGTAGGTGGTGAGATTTCCGACATGTATCTCAGGCGGAAGCTTTCCCGCCTTAATCAGAGCCAGCTGTCTTGCAAAATTCTGAATCGCTGTTGCCGGCGGATGTCCAGTGCCTACATGGATAAACATCCTTGGAAGATAAACCTTCATATCAAAGTTAAGTGCATACTGTCTTCCAAGGTTTTCCACTCCGGCTTTTGACACTCCGTAGGGTGTATGCGGCGTCAGCAGTCTGTCCTCCTTCAAAGGGCAATCCTCTTCTTTAATGTTCCCGTATTCCGCACTCGAACAGGCCAGCAGTACTTTTGCCTCCGGAGCTGCCTCTTTACAACAATACAGGACATTCAGGGTACCGATATAATTTGTATCATGGGTTACGTATTCAAGATTCCAGGAATCACCGTTAAATGCCTGAGCTGCCATATGTATCACTACGTCAGGCTTAAACTCCCGGAATATCCTCATGAGCGCATCCCTCTCCATTATATCGCATCGGACGATACGGTCATCCTGGATGGCTGCCATACGACTTGCAGCGGAATTTCTGGCTATTCCTATTACCTCTGCGCCTTCGGTAATATAGCTTTTCATAAAGTGTGAACCGACCATGCCGGTTCCGCCGGTAACTAAAACCTTCATATGACAAATCTGCCCCTTCTTTGATAATCAGCTGCGGGAAGACTTCCTTACTAAAAAAAGAAAGTGTTTCCTGCACAGGTTTCTCCATATTATATCAGAAATTCCCAAAAAAAACTCCTGCACGGAAAAAATAGTAAACAACGGGGTTTGACTTTGTCTGTCCTATACCTTATCGTAAATATCTGAAATGAGTCATGGAGGGGATATATTTGAAAAGAATATAGTATTTGATTATTCCGTAAGCATAAACCCCATGGGAACTCCCGCCAGAGTGACAGATGCCATTAAGGAATCACTGGAGCATATTTCTGAATATCCTGACCTTAAGCAAAGAAGGCTTAGGAAAGCGCTTTCAGAGTTGGAGGGCTGCAAACCGGAAGAGGTGCTTGGCGGAAACGGTTCCTCCGGATTATTTCATGCCATTGTCCAGATGATAAGGCCTGAGACAGCTCTTCTGATCAGCCCCTGTTTTTCCGGCTATGAGTATGCTCTTGCAGCAGAAGGAAACTGCAGGGTCTTCAGATATCCGGAAGAAGAAATCTGCTCCTTGCCCGGAAAGATAGATGCATCTGCAGATCTGCTTATTATAGCAAACCCGAATAATCCTACGGGAAGGAATATTGACTTCAGAACAATGATAGAGATTGCTGAAAAGTGTGAAGAGACCGGTACCTGTCTTATTGCTGATGAATGCTTCCTGTCTCTGTCGGAGCATAAGGAAAGTCTTTCTTATTTCGTCAGAAGATTCAGAAAAATGTTTGTCGTTAAGGCATTTACAAAGACCTTTGCCATACCGGGGATACGCATAGGATACGTGGTCTCATCAGAAGAAAATATAAAAAAACTTTCCATGCATCTTCCTGAATGGAGCCTGTCTGTTCCCGCCCTGGAAGCGGGTATAGCCTGTGCAGGGATTATGAAGGAAAAAGATTACCTTAAAAACTCATGTCTCATGATAAAGAATGAACGGTCATATCTGGAAAGGAGCCTTTCAGAATTCGGGTTTGAAATCGTACCATCCGATACCTGTTTTATTCTTTTCAGAGCAGGGGAAGATCTGTATGGAAAACTCCTTGAAAGAGGCCTCCTGATAAGAGACTGCAGTGATTTTACAGGCCTTGAAAAAGGCTTCTTCAGAGTATCAGTCAAAAATCATGAGGCAAACCAATTTCTGATCTCTGCCTTACGGGATATTATAGGATATTGAATTTCATCGGAAATTCAATATCCGTATTTGACCAGGCGGCCGGCTTGCCGGTCGGCGTGTCCCGCAGAATG
>CACZNY010000414.1 GCA_902782655.1 uncultured Lachnospiraceae bacterium | reverse complement strand
TGCAAAGTTAGCTGCTTCAGCTGCTCTGCCTGCTGCAAGATTTGCCTGAGCCTGTGCGATCTGACTTGCCTGGAAAGCTGCGATACGTGCAAAGTTAGCTGCTTCAGCTGCCCTGCCTGCTGCAAGAGCTGCCTGACCCTTTGCGATCTCGCTCTGCTGGAATGCTATGATACGAGCGAAATTAGCCTGCTCAGCTGCCCTGCCTGCTGCAAGAGCTGCCTGACCCTTTGCGATCTCGCTTGCCTGGAATGCAGCGATACGGGCGAAATTAGCCTGCTCAGCTGCCTTGCCAGCTGCAAGAGCTGCCTGTCCCTTTGCGATCTCGCTTGCCTGGAATGCAGCCAGTCTCTGCTGATAAGCAAGATAATCACAGAGCCTCTTCTCCTGCTCTGCCCTTGCTGCTGCTACCTCCTCGAGGGGGCCTGCGAATACAGGAACCGTTGCCAGCATGGTGATTGCCAGCGTTACCAAGATAAGTGATAACTTCTTCATTGTTTCTTCTCCTCCTGAAAATGGATTGGTTTTTACAAGTATAGATATTGTACAACCGACCTGTTTCATCTGTCAACATTTAGATGAATCGATGCACAGGACTGTAAAATGGCAGCCCTGCCGGGACAAAACCCGCATAAAATAAGGCTTTGCGGTATATCTACACTTTCCTCCCAAGGAAAAATAACAATTTTTTCAGAAAACTTTGTACAAAATAACGTAATTTCTTCCACAAAGGGTATCAATGTAAGATCAGGCGCCGCCGCCTTTTAATAAGCTAACCGGTGATCAGGTCTTTCTGAAACACCGGTTATTTTATGCATTACCTTCTGCCCTCCGGGCTTTATTTGTTATCGTATTCCGTTTCACAGTATTTACATCTGTAGGTGGCGTTTTGGGCATCCGTAAGCACGAAGATCTGGTCAAGCCCCTGTTCTATCGACGATATGCATCTGGGGTTTTTGCATCTTATTATATTCCTTACCTCCTTGGGCAGAGGAAGCTTCGGCTTATCGATGATCTCCCCGTCCTTAATCACGTCTATCGTCGCATTGTGATCCAGAAGGCTTATTATATCAAGGTTGAAATTATCTATGGAGGTTTCTACCTTGATGATATCCTTTTTTCCCATTTTTTTTGAAAGAGCATTTGTTATTATTGCCACGGAGCAGTCCAGCTTATAGAGCCCCATGTCATGATAAAGCAGCATGCCGCGTCCGGGCCTTATATGGTCTATGACAAAGCCCTCGTCTATTTTTCCCACATTAAGCTTGTATTTGATCTTTTCAGCCATCCTCACACCTCTATGCCAAGCAGCATCAATATCAGCGCCATTCTTATATACATACCGTTTTGCACCTGGTCGAAATACTTCGCCCTCGGATCCTTATCAACCTCCACCGAGATCTCATTGACCCTCGGCAGGGGATGCAGCACTATCATATCCTCTCCCGCAAGCTCCATCTTCCTGCTGTCGAGTATATAGTAGTCCTTCAGTCTTACATAGTCCTCTTCATTGAAGAATCTCTCCTTCTGAACCCTTGTCATATAAAGCACGTCAAGCTCAGGCAGTGCATCCTCAAGCCTTGTTACTTCCTTATATTTTATTTCCGGATGGGAATCCAGCTCCTCTGTCATATAATCAGGCAGCTTTAATTCATCCGGGGAAATAAATACAAAACTTATGTTATCATATCTTAGGAGAGCTCTTATAAGGGAATGAACGGTACGGCCGAATTTGAGATCGCCGCACATGCCGATCTTCATGGAGGATAACCGGCCTTTGGAGGATCTTATCGTCATGAGATCCGTGAGAGTCTGGGTCGGATGCTGATGTCCTCCGTCTCCCGCATTTATCACCGGGATACCGGAAAACTGAGCTGCCACCATGGGGGCGCCCTCCTTAAAATGTCTCATGGCTGCGATATCAGCAAAGCAGGAAACCACTCTTATGGTATCTGCGACGCTTTCACCCTTTGCAGCAGACGAGGACATGGCATCCGCAAAGCCCATTGTCCTGCCTCCGAGGTGCAGCATGGCTGCCTCAAAGGATAATCTTGTCCTTGTGCTCGGTTCATAGAATAAAGCCGCCAGTATCCTGCCGTCACAGGCATGAGAATACTTTGCGGGGTTCGCTTTGATATCCTCGGCAGCATCCATGAGCTTATCCAGCTCTTCTACCGAAAGATCCAGCGGTGTCATCAGATGCCGCATTGAAACCTCCTTTTTACTGACGGCACTGTCCGGTGCCGCGTATCTGGTATTTGTATGAAGTAAGCGCCCTGAGTCCCATGGGGCCTCTGGCATGAAGCTTCTGCGTACTGATGCCTATCTCCGAGCCGAAGCCGAACTCATATCCGTCCGTAAACCTTGTGGAAGCATTCCAGTAAACACAGGCCGAGTCTATCTCATCAAGGAATTTCTCCGCATTTTCCTTATTCTCCGTGATAATGGCCTCGGAATGTTTGGTTGAATAATAATTAATATGCTCTATGGCATGATCGATATTGTCCACTATCTTCACCGAGATAAAGGGCCCCAGATATTCTCTTGCGTAATCCTCTTCGGTACAGGGCGAGATCTCAGCCTCTATCTCCCTTACATCCTCTGCGCCAAGCATCTCCACATTTTTGGAAGCAAGTCTTTTATAGATCGCAGGGATCACTTCCTTTGCTATGCCCCGGTGTATTACCAGGGATTCAGCAGCGTTGCAGACACCGAATCTCTGGGTTTTCGCATTATCTATAATATCCACGGCCATATCCACATCAGCACTCTCGTCCACATAGATATGGCAGTTTCCTACTCCCGTTTCGATAACGGGGACCGTAGCATTTTCCACCACGCTCTGGATGAGCCCTGCCCCGCCCCTGGGGAATAAAAGATCCACGTACTGATTCATCTTCATGAAGCTTTTGGCAGTCTCCCTTGAAGTATCGGTGACAATGAGAAGAACGTCATCGGGAAGCTTTTCAGCCTCCAGCGCGCTTCTTATGCAGCTTACTATCGCCTTATTTGAATTGATCGCATCGGAACCTCCGCGCAGGATACAGGCGTTACCGGATTTGAAGCAGAGGGCAAAGGCATCAGCTGTTACGTTTGGCCTTGCTTCATATATTATACCAACGACTCCCATGGGAACCGTTATCCTGTCGATCTGAAGTCCGTTGGGACGGATAAAGTTTTCGACTATCTCTCCAATGGGATCCTTGAGCTCCGAAACCTCTATGATACCCTTTGCCATGCCTTCTATTCTTTCCTTTGTGAGCATGAGCCTGTCTATCAGAGATTCCTTAAGACCCTTTTCCCTGGCATTCTGTACGTCAATACTGTTGGCAGCGATGATTTCGGCCGTATTCTTCTGCAGTGCATCGGCTGCGGCGCGAAGTCCCAGGTTTTTTGATGCCGGATCAAGATGAGCCAGCACCTCCGATGCCCTTTTTGCCCTTACCCCCAACGATTCAAGATAATCCATATTGTAATCCCCTCTTCTGTGAAAACAGCAGTTATCCGGATACCTAGTGGAGCGTATTTTAATTAGCTATACCAATGCGCTGAATGCTTGCCTGAGAGTGCATTTTCAAAAACGTAGGTGTAGCGGGCTA
>CACZNY010000413.1 GCA_902782655.1 uncultured Lachnospiraceae bacterium | reverse complement strand
GCGTCGTTGTATCAAAACAGTGATTCAGTACTTTTGGCGTCTGAATCATAATGATACCTAAAAGTATTACAGTTTTTTTCGGATATTTCAACATCAATGATTGCCACGAAAAACCCTGTTACGTATAATAATGGATGCGGAATCTGTCCCGGACAGTTCCGGATCTGGCATGACAGTATAGTATTACGTAAGGAGAAAACGGTATGGGTAAAAAACAGGGTGTAGAGATGGTACACGCAACACAATTCAGCATTAATACTGCTGCTGAAGATGTGAAGTATCTGGATGAGGCTGAGTCCACTGACAGTATGCACGGCTATGAGCTCCAGGAGCCCGTTGAAACGAATGCGGTATTTGAGGCCGAGAAGAAACGTCTGGAGGAGCTGGATCAGATGACAAGGGTCATAAAGCCCTCTGACTATGATGCCCTCGAGCTGGTGGCACCGCCCGATTTTAAGGATCGTATCACTGACAAACAAAGAGATGCTCTCGGTGTAATGGACAGAAAAAAATATGACGAGAAGCAGAAAAAATACGAGCAGGAAAGAAAAGCCTGGGAAGGATCAAAGGCCGGCCTTACATGGAAAGCCACGATAGAAGCCCTTGAGAGCAGGGTGAACCGGAAGGAGCAGGAAATGAAGGTTTCTGATTTTCTCCGCGAGAGAGGTGAAGAAACACAATCCCAAAGAGATGAGGTCGACCGGGTATTCAAGGAGCTTTCACAAAGCGAGGAGGGCCGGAAAAAACAGATGGCGGAGCAATACAGCTTCCCCCCTTCATCCGGTCTTACCGACGATCAGATGGTCGATGCCATGGACAGGGCCTATCTGAGAAACCCGGAGTTTCTCGATGAAGAGAAGGCTCTGTCAGAAGCGGAAGCAAGAGTATACCATCCTGCGCTGCTGGCCGCCTCCCCCGCCTTCTTCACTCAGGCAAACAGATTCCTTCGAGGCTACGGCAATCCGGCTATGGAGGTGAACGCTATAAGCAGGAGAGCCGCCATATTCGGATGCAGGATGAACCGTGATCTTGTGACCAGAAGGGGTGTGCGCGGAGTTGATTGTCTTGCCCGCATGGCAGGCCTGGATCCGGACTCTGTGGATCCTGCTACAGGGGAAGTCTTTGATGAGGCAGGGATAATCAGAATGTTCAGGGAAAGTCTCAAGGAAGAGGAAGGCAGTCTTATAATCTCAGACAAGGGTTTTTTCAGCACCTCCCTGCATGACCATTACGCCAATCCGGCAGCACCTGATCCGTATCAGACCGGATCCACCAAAGGAGTAGAGTTTGTGGTTCTGGTACGCAAGGGTACCTGTGCCGCGAATACCATGTCCATGTCGGATCTGGCTGAATCCGAGACCGAGGTGCTTTTGGCTCCGGGCACGCGCTTCCGGGTTGTGAAGGCTTTCTTCAACGAAGACCCGGAAAAACCCGACCGGGCAGTGTTCTCAGGAACCACCAACAGCGTGAAGGTTTATCTGGAGGCGCTGCCGCCGGAAGGCGATGGTGAAGAAAGACAGTGATATTTTGCATTTACCGCGAAGCAGCATTTCGACCGGCAGCTGATTCCGGTCGAAAGTACAGAGTCGGAGGATTAAGATGATCAACAGGATAAGCTATCATGAGGCAAAAAAGACTGAAGACTTTTTCACGCCCGGTCTCACGGAGCAGGCCGGTGCCAAAAGCTTTTGGTATTATATCGCCTATGACGAGAAGGAAAAGAAGATAGAAGGCGCGGCAGCCGTGGATCCCGCTGCTGACGGAGCAAGGCTTCTTTGCATCGGTGTTTCCCCGGAAAGAGAGGGCAAAGGCATAGGAAGCGATCTGCTCAATACCCTCCTTTCGGATATCAGGCAGGGCTTTGAAAAACAGGGGCGATATGATATCCCTCCTGTCAGATTCGAATACTGCTTTACAGAAGAGGAGTGGAAGGTTCCCGATGCCTTTCTCGTCCGCAATGGATTTGTAACCCGTGAGATAGAGGTTTTAAGCTCCGTGCATATTTCGGATATTCTGAAAAACGAGATCCTTAAAAAAGCATATACCCATGTCCACAAGGACCGGATAGCCGCTGTCAGGGATATACCTGAGCATATACTGAATGCCTTCGGGAACGACATCAGGAATAAGGGATTATATCCGGGCATCCATCCCCACAGGCTGGATAAGGATCTTTCTGTCTGCTATGTGGAGGAAGGAAGGATCAGAGGCTGCATCCTGATGAGCAGAATGGCGGATGGCAGCCTGATGAACGAGTGGGTATATCTGGACAAGACCTTCGCAGACCGTTCCGTCCTGCTTTATATCCTTGCCGAAAGCGCCTATGAGCTCGGGAAAAAAGAAAAGAAAAACCATCCTGTTTATTTCCTGCCTGTGTCAGAAGCGGGAGGACAGCTTCTGAGGAAGCTCTTCCCTGACGCCAGGGAGGAATATCAGATTCGGATATATGATATGGATCTGTCAGCAGAAAACGCTCCGGCTCTAAATCCGGAATCCGAGGAGCAGATGGTCTGCAGGAGCTGCACCTGTTCCATGGGGCATACACTTGAATGTCAGAAATACGTAATGAAGCCCGGCAGTGTATTCTATGGCGGAGATTGTCCTCATTTCAGCGAAAAGACGGATAGCTGAGCTTAAGGATACGCAACGATATTTTTTCATGAAAAGAGGTTCCGGATCTCCCGGAACCTCCTTTATTGCACTTGATTTTTTTCATGCCTTCTCAGATCTTGAAGAATTCGAGATCCGACTCCAGCTTCTTGGCCAGATCGTTGAGATCACTGGCTGACTGCGAGAGCACATTGACT
>CACZNY010000412.1 GCA_902782655.1 uncultured Lachnospiraceae bacterium | reverse complement strand
GGCGTTTGAACTTGTTCAAAAAGCCATTTGACTTTGGGCGTCGTTGTATCAAAACAGTGATTCAGTACTTTTGGCGTCTGAATCATTGTATAGTTTACGCAAGGACTGTTTTTTGTTAAAATATAAAAGGTATTAATCTATACAGCAGGCGTGTTCTCACCAGTGGTTTTTATGAAAGGTATATTTATCGCAAAAAAGCGTGACGGCACGTCCTACTATCGGGCATCGGTCACCTATAAAGGCAAACACATTTCCCTTGGAAGCTCGGACAGCATGGAGACCGCCTCGATGCTTTACGAGACTGCCCGTCTTGTTTTAAGGAATGCGGAGCTTACTCCGGATAAATACACTGACAGCTTCAAACCCCTCTCCTTTCACAAATTTGTCTGCCTTGCGAATTTCCGTGACAATAACATTTATATCAAGACTCCGGTATATCTGCACAGGACTTATTTTTCCTATCATCTTGATCTCGATACGGAGCTGAAATTCGATCTTGAGGATCTCTTTTATTACTCCTCCCATACCATACAGGTAAGAGGGAATCATCTCTTCGTGGCAGACTTCGGATTGCAGGAAAGAGTTCTTTCAAGGTATGACATTCCTGCCTTCGCCGTACTCGGCAAGGATTACAGGTTCGTGAACGGAGATAAGACGGATCTGCGCTATTCCAACGTGGATGTGATAAATCCGGTCAAAAACATAAGGAAGAAAAAAGAAGGCCGTGACGAGGTCTATAATGTCAAGATGCATATTAACGGGGACTGGAACATCGGCTCCTTCCCCACCCACGAAATGGCGGTCATCGCCTACAACAAAGCCCTGGATGAAGCAAAAAAGCACGGACTGAAAAAACGCACGGAGGTTTTGGACATACCTGACGGGCTCTCACATGCCCTTTATGCAAAGATCTATTCCTCCATAGAGCTTCCCGTCAAATATACGGAATATCTTAGGAGGTACTGCGGATCGCAATCTGTTCCCTGATCCTATTTCTCAGCGTATGAAATGAGGCAGATATTGAGATCCACATTTCCCTCTATCCCGTTCACCGTTCCCTTGTCAGAATACTGCCTTATGCTGTAGCGGTACGGATAATCCGTTTTTTCCCCGGGATCTAAAAGCCAGATATCATAATCCCTCATTTCCTCAAGGAGGACCCGCTTCGCAAGCTGCTCCTTGGTTCCCGCAAACATCGGTGTATATCCGTAAGCCCTGACTACCTGGGCAAAAGCCTTGAATATCTCGGTAAGCTCTGCGCTTGAAAGATTCTCCGTCCTGTAGCTGTCATTTATGACCTTCTCGGAATCAAAGATCACCGGATACCTTATCGCATTTCCGCTTAAGGCGGCCACACAGTAGTTCGCCTCTTCTATCGCTTCATTGGTATTTATGGCCTGGGAGAAGAAATACGCTCCGATATCTATCCCATTCTCCCTGCAGCCTCTCATGTTCTCTACGTATTTCTCGTCCAGCACCACGCTTCCTGACGAATACCCGCGGGCTCCTATCCTTATCAGGGCAAATTCCACGCCTGCTGCCTTCACCTTGTTCCAGCTTATGGTGCCGTTATATTTTGAGACATCTATGCCAAAATGGGACACGTTACGTCCGCCATGGGAGTATACAAGCTTATTTCCGCTCACCATCTGGAAATCGGAATCTGCAAGGTCCGACTTGGGCAGGGCAAAGTTCACGGATACATATTCAGGCGGCTGACCTTCAGGACTTATATTGAATTTATTTGCAGAAACCGACTCCTCTTTTGGCGCGCTGTTGTAGCTTATCTTTTTCTTTTTGGCGGAGTTTTTGCTTGCGGTTTCTTTTTTAGCCCTGTTATCGGATACGACTATCTCCTCTTCCTTTTCCTCGTCATACATATTCCAGAATGAGAGCTCATCCGAGGTACGTTTATTCCGTTCCTCCGTCTTTTCCTCCGTGGGCGCTTCAGACGCCTTCTCATAGGGATTGGTATTGCTGTTTACATGAGAGCGTTTATTGCTGTTTGCGGCTACGGTAACCCCCAATATGGCAAGAACCGCGAGCGAAGCGATAAAGGATCCCATGGCTATCCTCTTGCCCGCATTCACCCCTTCTTTATATGAATTGTCATCGAACATCGACATAATAAAAACCTGATACCTGATTCTTGACACGTTTTGCAGCAAATATATAATAGTACAATAAAACAAAGCGGTCAAAGAAATGGAAATATTCGAAAACATAGTAAAAAACATAAATATCAAATATCCCCTGGAAAACCTTTCGGAGCCGTCCTCTGTGCTCTTCCTTGATATAGAGACCACAGGGCTTTCCCCGGCAAACTCTGAAGTTTATCTCATAGGCACTGCCTGTGTCATGGACGGCAGGCTTTATATCCGGCAGTTTTTTGCGGAAAAGCCCACGGAGGAAAGGGAAATACTGAAGGCCTTTTCAGAATACATGAGATCCTTTGATACTATAGTTACCTTCAACGGTAATAAATTTGACATTCCCTTTCTTGAAAAGCGTTCCTTCGAGTATGGGATAGACATGAACTTTGCCGAAAAAAAAGGCATAGACATTTATAAGAGGATCAAGCCCTACAAAAAGCTTCTCGGGCTTCCTGACATGAAGCAGAAAACCCTGGAAAGATTCATGCATATCAACAGGCAGGACAGGAAAAGCGGAAGGGAGCTCATAGCCCTCTACGGCAACTATATAGCGGCAAAAAATGAATACTGCCTGGATCTTATCCTTCAGCACAATTATGATGATATAAAGGGTCTTACGCATCTTCTGCCGCTGCTCTCCTATCCTGATGTCATTAACGGTACGATAAAGGCAGAGCGCGCCGTAAAGAATAACTACAGGGATTACAACGGAAATCTCCGCACAGAGCTTATCATAGAGTTCACCTGTGAAAGCCCTGTCCCCAACCCGGTATCCGCAGGCTTCTCAGACTGTTACCTTATGCTGGGCGGTACGAGGGGCAAGATAAGGGTTGCGGTCTTTACCGGCGTTTTAAGATATTTCTATCCGGATCACAAAAACTATTATTATCTTCCCCTTGAGGACAGGGCTATGCACAAATCCACCTCAAGGTACGTGGACAGGGAGCGCAGACAGCCCGCCCGTCCCGAAAACTGCTTTGTCCGTGTAAGATCGCAGTTTCTCCCCCAGTGGGAAAAGATAGTGACTCCCGTATTCAAGTACGCCTACGAGGACCGCACGATGTACTTCGAGCTCACAGACGAAGTAAAAAATGACCCGGACATCTTCAAAAGATACGCGGGTCATTTGATGGACATGATATTTAAGGAGCTTTAAGGTTATTTCTCCTTGCGGTAGTAGAAGGAATTCTCCCTCTTAAGACCTATGTCCTTATAATTCATTATCTGCTCAGTGGAGCCTATGAAAAGCAGGCCGCCGATCTTTAAGCTGTCCGAGAATTTCTTAAACACCTCATTTTTAGCTTCCTCGGTAAAGTAGATAAGGACGTTCCTGCATACTATGAAATCATAGTTCTTCTGATAGGGATCCTTCAGCAGGTTATGCTCATGGAACTCCACCCTGCTCTTTATCTCATCCGAGATCTGGAAGGACGGTCCGACCTGAGTGAAATACTTCTTCTTGAACTCTGCGGGTACGCCGGCTATGCTCTTCGCATTATATAGTCCGACCTTAGCCTTGCCCATGACAGTCTTATCAAGGTCTGTCGCATATATCTTTATCTGGTTGAGCGGCACATGCTTGGACATCGCCATGACAAGTGAATAAGGCTCGTCACCTGTAGAGCAGGCAGCACTCCATATCTTAAGCCTTGTCCCGAATCTCTTTATAAGATCAGGTATGAACTGCTTATCCATGAGCTCCCACTGATCCGTATTCCTGTAAAATTCGGATACATTGATCGTGATGTAGTTTATGAATTCATCAAAAACCTCAGTATCGGTCTTTAAGGCATTAACGTAATTGGGATATCCCTTTATACCTCTCTTTGCGATGAGCGAATCGATCCTTCTCTTCATCTGAGCTTCCTTGTAGGCATTCAGATCGATCTTTGTCATCTTCATGATCTCGGCTTTGAAATCAGTATATGTATCTGTCATGTCGCCTCCTGGTATAATATAAATTGTTGTAAGGGTCAAAGGATGCTTAAGCCCCCTTCGGATACGGGATACAGTGACCAAGCCTGCTCAAAACCACTGTATTCTGTATTCAAAAACAGCACCAAGCGCTCTTGACCCTGAAATAATAAAATTAAGCCGGAGCCTTATTATAGCTCCGGCTTTATCTTTTTACTCTTCAGCGTTCTCTTCCGAAGTCTCAGCTGTCGCTTCCTCTGTCGGAGCTTCTGCCGCCTC
>CACZNY010000411.1 GCA_902782655.1 uncultured Lachnospiraceae bacterium | reverse complement strand
CTTTTCATTTCAAGTCCTTATCTCCTGCTTATCTCCTCTGGAGCAGACCGACTGACGCTCTATCATGGTGCCGGGCACAAGCACACGACCCACAGAAAAGCTACGGTCTGCGATTTTTTCAAGTATTATGGCAATGCTCTTTTTCACAAGGCTGTCCATGTCCGCACCATACGTAGTGATCTGCGGAGAGCTCATCTCGGCATATATGAAATTATCAAAGGAAACGACGGAAACATCTTCAGGTATCCTGAAGCCCTCGTCCTGCAGCCTTTTTACAAGTCTGAAGGCTGTCGAGTCTGAATTGCACACAAATGCAGTAGGCATTTCCTCCGGCAGGATAAAGTCGATCTCATTTCCTTCCTCATCCCTGTCCTCTATACGCCATTCCCTCTTCACCTCAAGCCCTGCCATAAGCATTGCCCTGTAATAGCCCAGGTAGCGGTCCATAATGCTGCTGGTGTTTTTTACGCTTCCGATAAAGGCTATATCCGTATGACCTCTTTTTATAAGATAATCTGTCAAGGCATCTGAACCGTATACGCTGTCGCTGACAACAGCGTCCTCAAATACATCCTTGTCATAAAAATCCATATAAAGAATGGGTACGTCCGAGCCTCTCAGCAGCTCCAGATATTTCGCTGACATCTGACCTATCACTATCAGGCCTTCTATCTGCCCTGCCGATATGATCGCGGGCGGCTCAAGCTCCTTTTCCGAGCTTCTTCTGACTATTTCCAGCATCCCCATATGCTTCTGTTCAGAAAGAGTCATCATCATTTTTTCATATAATCTGCTGTAATAGGCATCTCTGTTGATAAAGCGTTCACTTACCACAATGCCTATGTTATGCCTTTGGGAAATATCATCCTTCCTGTTTCCGGTATATACGTATCCCATATCCCGGGCTTTGTTTACTATCATTTCTCTTACAGGATCGCTGACACCTTCCTTCCCTGTCAGCGCCTTCGAAACGGATACCGTGCTGACTCCGAGTTCTTTGGCGATATCACCCATAGTTACGTTTTTTCTGATCATAATGTCCTCTTCCCTTTCAAAAGATGTTCCGGGATAATTCTACCATAACTTAATTAAATTTACACGGTATAATTACTTAAATTTACTCAATTATCCTTTAGTACATCAGAAGGGGTCCATAATCCGCTTATCCCTTTACAGCCCCTGCCACCATGCCTTTGATTATCTGTTTGCTGAAGATAAAGAAAAGAATTACAATCGGTGCCATGGTTATGAGCATAGCAGCCATCATCTTGGGATAATCCGAGCTGAACTGTCCTGTGAAATTCTTCAGTGCAAGGGGGACAGTAGTTATCGCCTTATTATTGCTTATAAGCACCAGAGCAAATGAAAACTCGTTCCAGCAGCTGAATGCGCTGATTATAGCTATGGTAGTAAGTATCGGCCTGCAGACCGGAAGGATTATCGAAAACAGCGTCCGGTTGAAGGAGCATCCGTCTATTGATGCAGCCTCCTCAAGCTCCGGCGGTATTCCCTTTACATACCCCTCTACCAGAAAGATGGCAACCGGAAGATTAAAAGCAACATAAGGAAACAGCAGCGTATACCATTGATTTGCCAGATTTGTCCGGTTAAATATTATATAGGTAGGAACAAGCAGCGAATGAACAGGTATGAGCATTCCCATAAGAAACATCACATACAGCGGACGATTGAGCCTGAAGCTGACCCTGGACAGTATATATCCGACAATGAACGAAAATGCAACTATAAGGAATACAGACAGCAGTGTCGTCCTCATACTGTTTCCCATAGCGCCGATAAGGTTGGCGTCCTTATTTGCAAATATTTTCAGGTAGTTTTCAATCGTAGGCTTTGAGGGAAGCGAGATAACACTTGAATTAAATTCCCGCTTTGTCTTAAAAGATGAATAAAGCATCCACACCAGCGGAAATATGCACATCAATGAAAACAACGCTAATATGATATTCATTACTGATCCAAGAAGTCCGTCTCTCACCCTTGTTCCTGCGGATTCCTTCTGTACAGCCTGTACCCCTGAAGCTGATCCCATCATACTCTTCCCCCTTTCAATCCTTTCTTCATGGCTTTCCTTGCTTCCTTCTCCCTTTTCTTACGTATTCTTTTTTCTTCCTTGTCATAATCATCTGTCATATAAGTGTTGAGCAGATATTGGGAACCTCCTATCACTGCAAGTGAAAGTACGAATATCGCTACTGATATGGCCGACCCGTATCCGAGATTTGAAGACTTGAATGACTGATTGTATCCGTACAATGCCATGACCATTGAAGATGTGCCGGGGCCTCCTTCTGTCATAGCATATATCGAATCAAAGGCCTTCATATTACCTGCCACACACAGCGTGACACATACGAACAAAGTGTTTTTTATAAGCGGAAATACGATATAAAGCGCTCTCTGAAGTCCGTTTGCACCGTCGATCTCAGCAGACTCAAGCACGCTGGTATCTATAGACGAAAAAGCCGACAAAATGATGACCATATAGTATCCGATATACTGCCAGATCAGGGGTACCGACAGGATCAGCATTATCGGGAGCGCTTCACCGTTCAGCCAGATCGGAGCATCCTTCATTCCCTTGTACTTATGAAGAACATCCACCAGAAACCAGTTAATAAGGCCTGTCCTCTGATCATAGATCATCTTCCATACAAAGCCTACACAAAGCGCGGAGATCGTGCT
>CACZNY010000410.1 GCA_902782655.1 uncultured Lachnospiraceae bacterium | reverse complement strand
TTCATAGCTTCCGTCTCCGACAAGTTCCGATCTTTCCTTTCCGTCAGGTTTCACCCCCCTTCCCTCGAGAAATATCTCCTTTATCTCATAACCGTAAGGAGCCTCAATGTATGCGGATCCCACGGGGATATCCGTCACTGCTATCCTGAAACCTCCATAGACGTCGTAGGTCTGTCTCCCGGACTTCTTTGTCACTGAGCTCCTTATGTGAAAAAGATAGGAACCTGTATTTCTAAGATCCATACTTTTGATCACATTGTCCGGCATACTCGCCAGAGCTTCACTGACAGATTGAAAATCCGTCTTTGGCATACAGGACTCACCGTCTTCGAAAAAAGAGATGATCCAGGTATCTTCTCCGGTCACCACTTCCACAGGTTCATCTGTGGTCCCTCCAAGGGGACAGCTCATGAGAAAGAAGCATCCGTTCGGCATTGTATATCTGAACATGCCGTCTTCATATCTCATGGAGAGGACCGGATCCGATTCCACTATGGACCTGTCCCCGGCACTTACCGGTATCGCCGTAAGTAGCTGGCATATAAGCAGTGATATTAGAAAAATGTATCTAAATCTCTTATGCTGCTCTCTCATCATATAGCTGCAGTTGCTTCCCTGGCCGGAGCATCCTTTTGTCTATGCGCCCTTTTCTGTTTTCCTGCGCTGATCTCGGATCCTCCGTTCATTTCCGCTCTTGCCCTGCGCTCTATTTCTTCCAGCTCTTTAAGCGTGATCCGTCGTACCTTGGGATTATCCACTGTCCGGTTTTTTCCTCCGGTGCCGTCTATTACCTTTAGTTCCGGCTTATATCCCTCTTCCTTACGTCTTTCTCTCTCTGCATCAAGGCTTTCAAGTTCCTTATTCCAGAGAGCCATGTTTTTAGGGCTGTCAAAAAACGCCAATTTGTTTTCTCCTTTCACTTATATATACAACTGTGCGGAAAAAATGAGCCTGGAATAAACAGATTTTTTTAATTAATTTAATCCGGGGGGATACTCCCTATTCTATAGCCAGGAATCTCGAATATCCTGTCACATCAAAGATCTCTTTCACTGCGTCCGAAACATTGATAAGAGTCTCGGTTCCGCCGCCCTTTTTCATCTTCTTCTGGATAAAAAGAATGGTCCTTAAGCCTGCAGAACTGATATATTTATTGTCTGCAAAATCAATAGTGAGATTTATTGAAGCATCCCCGGTGAGTTCGTCCAGTTCCTTCTGAATCTCCTGGGCGTTATTTGCATCCACCCTTTCCCTAAGCTTATAAACTACTTTCTCTGCCATTTCATTGCTCCTTTCCAATCGATGGTCTATTCTGCAGAAACTCCGGCCTGTTCAAGCCTGAAATCGTTAATCACTCCGTTCACGGTATTGATAAGAGGTGAATCCTTCGGCACCAGTGCAACATAACTCTCCTTCGGAGAATCCACAAGTTCCTGGGCCTGCACGCTGTCGCTTATCATGGATATGGCTTCCCTCTCTGTCACAAGTCCGGCCAGGACCGATCCGTTTGCTATGTCTCCGGCCAGCTGGGAAACATCCGTATAGGGCTGATTCACAATGGATTCTATGCCCTTCACCTCATCCTTTATGCCTTCCGCCTGGGTGGAGACTCCGATAGTCCCGCTGATCATGGAACTAAGGCAGTTCATATAATTTCTTTTGGGAGTTGCCACATAAAGGCTGCCTTTTCCATAGGGAATGGAGAGAGTCATATCTCCTATCCTCTGATCTTTATCAGTTATCCTTCCGAATCCCAGGTCGTACTCCCCGTTAAGCATACCCGAAAGGAGAACATCACTGCTCTCCACCATGGATAGCTGGATGGCATAGCCCCCTGCCTCGGAGATCTTTTTCGCCAGATCCGCCTCTATCCCAACGGGAGCTCCCGCTTCGTTCTTTGCGAACCTGTCATGTCCGTCAACGATCCCCACCTTTAAGATCCCCTCCTCCGAGGTAGCGGGGACATCCGCCTTCTTTCCGCCGCAGCCGGAAATAAGTGCGGCGGTCAATATAGTCAGTGCGATGACCTGCAGAATTTTATTTTTCATATGCTCTCCTATTATTTATTTTGCCCCTCATCTGTCAGAGCCTTTTACCCTCATCCGTCACGCGCCTTTTACCCTCATCCGTCAGCTTCGCTGACACCTTCCCCCAACGGGGGAAGGCTTTAGAGATTACTACATCCGTCA
>CACZNY010000409.1 GCA_902782655.1 uncultured Lachnospiraceae bacterium | reverse complement strand
CCGGAATTTACGACGGTGCCTGTCACCCTGAAGCGGTTTCTGACCTCGGTGCCCTCTACCATGACATCCATAACCTGAAGCTCAGGCTTAAGCTCTTTATTTATTATTTTCTTTGCCTCAGGATCACTGTGCGTATCCACCTCGATGGTGATCGATACATTCTTTGCCGAGGGCGGTATATAAACATTACCCTCAAAGAATCTCTCCTCACCGCCTCTGAGCTTTTCGATAGGCACGCCTTCAACCAGATGCATCCCTGTCATATCCGGCTCGTAGAGACAGCTTTCACCGTCCGCAGTCCTTGCAGATACGTACAGATTATCCAGATCACCGATTCCTTTGTTGCATACACAGAAGCTTAAGGGAGAATACTCACCTGCAGTTGCATCCTCATCCAGCTCCTCACCCTCAATCACTACATATGGCTTTGATTCGACAGCGAAGCTTATCACCTTTGCCGTTTCGACATCCGGCACGGCATAGCTTACAAAATCGTCGTAATTCGTATCCGCCTCACTGTCCTCGGCATCAGGCATCCGGGAGAACTCCTCATAATCTACAAATCTTGAATCCGCCTTATAGGCAAGACCAAAGAGCGATCCGTCATCCTTTACCTCGAATGCGGCATCCTTATAATGCGCGCCGTCAGCATCCGTAAGCTTCACAGGCTGGGATATGATGTCCTTATCAAGATCAAGGCGGGCTGTATACAGCTGCTCTTCCATCAGTCCCTTATTCTCGGCAAAGAGATCCTCGTTTGCCTCCTCAGTCACACCGGCAGGAAGCCCATCCTCAAATCTGGACCACATGACATATATATGATCCTTGCCCGCTTCCACATCAAAGGAGCTTATGGAGCCTATCCTATTGGTCTCAAGACTGTCTGTTTTAGCCGTGTCGTCCTCTACCAGTACCCATGGGACCTCATAATATACGGAATCCCCAGACCCGGGAAGGGTCTTGTTTATGTAATAATACTCCTTACCCTGAGAGGTTTTACCCTTTATCAGGGTGTTCTTATAATTCTTTACAAGCTGCGTAACGTCCATCGCTTTTATGGAGCCGTTTGACAGATAGCAGAGGTAGGTATGCTCCTGTGCCCTGACAAACTTTACATTCCTGTCCTCTGTTCCCTCATCAGCCGTGATAAGTACAGGGTGCTCGAATTTTCCATCCTTGAAATCATAGATCTGCATATAGACATTTCTGTCCTCTATGGTATTAAAATCACCGTCCTTATCCAGAGTATAGGCAAAGAGGCCCAGATCATTGTAGCTCGTGGCATGGCAGTCATAGAGCACGGCCTTCTTGCTGACCGAATCAGAAAGCTCCGTGATCACGGGCTTGGATCCTTCCTTCCAGTAGCCCTCCAGTATGCCCTTCTCAGGATCTCCCTCTGTAAGCTCTTCACTTATACTGACCACCGGCAGGTATTCAAAGAATCTCTGACCGTAGAAGCACTTTGTATAAGCCCCGGCCCGTTTGTCGGCATCCTCTCCCTGATGGCCGTTCTTTATCTTATCAAGCTCTGCCTCCGAAGGAGCGCTGTTCCATGTTTCAGTAGCAAAACTGTATATCCTTGCAGCCATGACGCTGTGCCTGGGATAAAGCACATCTCCGAGGAATCCGTCGGTACCGGTTCCGGAATACTCTCTCTTCTCATAATAGACGACCATCGTGTCATCATTAGAGGATACGTTCGGCATCAGATCGGCCGAAAAGTCATCAAAATCATTCTCCGTATCGTCTTTTGTGGTCTTGGTTATGGTCTCGACTTCATTCTTAAGCTTACCATCAGCATCAATGAATCTGCCGCGGAGATTTACGGCATTCTGCCGCTCGATCATATTCTTCGTATCCTTATACATAGGGTCGACCGAGGACCAGATAGCGACAGCCCCATGCTCGCCAAGATCACAGATCACGGGATCATAATCAAGGGTTTTGTCATCCTCAAGCATCACAGGATCAGACCACTTTGATCCGTCATAGTATGTATAATATGCGGCCTTTGCGTTCAGACTGTCAGCTGCCCTGTCTGCCGGAACATCAAGGAATACCGCCGCATATCCGCCATTTTTAAGCTTTATCATATCAAAGCGTGGTTCGTCTCCGACATGATCCTTTATAACAGTCTCGTCAATTAAGCCGCTGCTCTCTACAGTCTCCGAGTCCATGGCTTCATTTGTGACCTCGTCGGAAACCTCGCCGTACCATTCGCTTTCCTCCGCCATGTAGCTGTAGTCGGCACCGAAGCCGTCGTCTGCAGGCAGATACAGCATGCTCGGGGAGCTTAGTGCAGCCTGCGGCGCCTTGCTTCCTGAGGAGATGTTAAACTTCTTCTGCGCTATCTTTTTCTTAAAGGAGATGCCCAGGGGCTTCACCTCTATCTCTGCCGAAAGGGTCACGTCACTGCTTCCCGGATCAACAGTGGTAAAGAAATTGATATCAAACTGCGCCTTTCCGTTTATCATGACGGTGACACCGGGTATCTCCGCGCCCACTCCCAAAGTGATATAGGGACTGAGGTTGAAGGCTCCGTAGCCGTCAAGCTTTCTGTCGTTTCCGGTCTTCTTTTCCGAAATGATGTCAAGCGATGTCTTCCCGTCAAGTCCGGGAGCCGGCAGATAGTAACGAGGCGCTCCCTCAGCCAGATCAGTTCTCTCCTGGATCACATAGCTTGCGGAGGCTGTTCCGCCGGCTCCCAGCTCCAGCACCACGGTGATGGCGACAGGAGTAGCGAACCTTATGGTCGCTCCCGCGGATCCCTTCACCTTGCCGGTAAGGATCATGGATTTGAAGTAGCGCTTCCCGCCGTTTTCCGTGTCCGTTCCTATGGTGACAAGGAGGTT
>CACZNY010000408.1 GCA_902782655.1 uncultured Lachnospiraceae bacterium | reverse complement strand
CGGCAATGGGGCAAAACCCCTGCCTGCCATAATTCCTTGGGCCGTAACTGCGCAGCAAAGTGCGCAGTTCGGCTGTGAACAGTAACGTAAAATCCTACAGTATTACCGTGATCACGTCATCCAGCGTAGATACCTCTATAAGCTCTATCCCGCTGATATCCTTTAACGATCTGTGATTCGCCCGGGGTACCATGGCCTTCGTGAAGCCAAGCTTCTGCGCCTCTATCACCCGCCTCTCGCACATGGATACAGCACGGATCTCCCCGGAAAGACCCACCTCCCCAAAGGCCGCCATGTCCTTGTCGGCCGGTCTGTTCCTGAAGGATGAGATGATCGCTATCACCACCGCGAGATCCACCGATGGTTCCGACACTCTGAGACCTCCGGCAATATTCACATATGCATCAGACTGTGAAAGCCGCATCCCCACACGCTTTTCAAGCACAGCCATCAGAAGGCTCAGTCTGTTAAAATCAAACCCGTTAGCCTGCCTCCTCGGATATGTAAAGCTTGTATTATCCGTTACCAGCGCCTGTATCTCGATAAGAAGCGGCCTGGTTCCTTCCATAACGCAAGTTACGATATTGCCCGAGGATCCTACCGCCCTTCCTGAAAGCATATACTCCGAGGGATTCTCTACCTCCTTAAGCCCCTCCTGCCTCATCTCAAAGACGCCTATCTCATTCGTAGACCCGAAACGGTTCTTTACAGCTCTCAGTATCCGGTAGCTCCCCTGCAGGTCACCCTCGAAATAAAGCACGGTATCCACCATATGCTCCAGCACCTTGGGACCTGCTACCGATCCCTCCTTGGTCACATGCCCCACGATAAAGATCGATATTCCCAGTCCCTTGGCGGTTTTCAAAAGCGCTGCCGTAGACTCCCTTACCTGGGTCACGGATCCTGCCGAGGATTCCACTCCCTCATTCATCATGGTCTGTATGGAATCAATGACCACAAAATCAGGCCTCTTTTCCCCGATCACCGCTATCGCATTATCCAGCAGGGTATCGCAGAGAAGGAGAAAATCAGAGCCGAACTCCCCGATCCTCTGAGCGCGCATCTTGATCTGCTTTTCCGATTCCTCTCCGGATACATAAAGAACTCTCCCGCCCGCAAGTGAGATCGCCCTCGCCGCCTGAAGGAGAATAGTAGATTTGCCTATGCCCGGATCGCCTCCGACCAGGACCAGAGATCCCGTTACTATGCCGCCGCCCAGAACCCGGTCAAATTCCTTAAGCCCGCTTGAAGTCCGCTGCTCATCCGTAAGCTCTATGTCTTCAAGCTTTACAGGCACTGCGGCTCCGGTCTGGGAGCCGGAAGCTGCCGCAGAAGCCGTCCTGCCCTTCCTTCCGGAAGCTGCTTTCGGCGCCTCCGTCATTGTATTCCATTCATGGCATGCGGGGCACTGACCCAGCCATCTTCCGGATTCGTGCCCGCAGTTTTTACAGAAATAGACCGTCTCGGCCCTGTTCTTTGCCATTGTCAGGCCTTCACTACCTCTACCGCTACCTGACCGGCATCCTCAAGCTCCACAGAGAACGAAAGCTTTCCGCCGAGATTAGATGTTATTATTCCGATGCTCTCTCCGCCGACCCTGACTCCATAGCTGGTCTGCGGCTCGACTCCTACAGTGATCTGGGCATCCTTTCCGCCCTCTATCGCAAAAACCAGTCCCTCCTCGCTGCCTTTAAGCGAAGTAACATTCGTCCCCGGCACCGATTCATACACCAGCACGCCGTCCCGCTCCAGCCTGGTTATCTCATTATAAGTCTTTACCTTATAAGAACTCCCGTCATTTTTGAAATCATCCTGTTTTGTCTTTTCCTGCAGGGTGTAATCCCCGAAGGAAAGGGAACCGTCACTTTCCCTTTTGATCAGTTCAGCCATTTATACCTCCTGTCTGCTGTTCTGCGCCTTTACGCTTTCTCTGCCTGCCTCTGCCTCCTGCGGCGGAAGCATCTCCATCTGTAACATCTGTATTTTTTCCGTTCTTTCTTCCGGCTGAAGACTTGTTCTTTTTAAAAGCTATCCTGTCATTCTCCAGTGTCACCGATACGCTGTCACCGCTCTTTATCCGCCCCGTCAGTATCTCCTCCGAAAGAGGATCCTCTATCTCGCTCTGTATCATGCGTCTCAGGGGTCTTGCGCCGTACTTTTTGTCAGCGCCCTTCTTTACGATGTAGGATCTTGCCTTCGGTGTGATCCGCACACGGATATCGAGCTCCGTCTTTGCCCTTTCAATGAATCTCCCGGAAAGGAGATCCACTATTTCTTCCATATTCTTATCGTCAAGCTGCCTGAATACTATAATATCATCTATGCGATTTATGAACTCCGGCTTGAAAATGCGCTTCACCTCGTCCATCACATCGCTCTTCATTTTTTTATAATCATGCTCGGCATCATCCGAAGCCCCGAAGCCCAGCTTTTTAGGCTCCACTATCTTCTGGGCGCCCGCATTCGATGTCATTATGATCACGGTATTGGAAAAGCTGACCTTCCGCCCCTTGGAATCAGTGATCCTTCCGTCATCCAAAACCTGCAGCAGCACATTGAAAACATCCGGGTGCGCCTTTTCGATCTCGTCGAATAATACCACGGAATAGGGATGCCTCCTGACCTTCTCCGAAAGCTGGCCCCCGTTTTCAAAGCCCACGTATCCAGGCGGCGAGCCTATCATCTTGGAAACCGAGTGCGACTCCATGAATTCAGACATATCCACCCTGATAAGGGCATCCTCACTTCCGAAAAGTGCTTCCGCCAGTGCCTTGGAAAGCTCTGTCTTTCCTACTCCCGTGGGTCCCAGGAATAAGAAGCTTCCTACAGGTCTTATGGGATCCTTCAATCCGACCCTGCCGCGCTTGATAGCCTTCGCTACCGTGCTTACCGCTTCATCCTGTCCTACTACACGCTGATGAAGGATCGACTCCAGCTTCAGCAGCCTCTCATTTTCCTTTTCGGTGATCCTTGAAACAGGGATCCTGGTCCACATGCTGACTATGTCGGCTATATCCTCTTCCGTGACCTTCTTCCTGTTTTCCGCTTCTTTCTTTGCGGCTCTTTCCTTCATTCTTTCGAGCCGCTTCTTCATCTTCTGCTGTTCCCTGTAAAGCTCGCCTGCCGTAATAAAATCGGATGTTTTTATTGCATTTTCCTTTGCCTCAGCCATCTGCTCTATCGCATGGGCAAGCTCCTCCTCAGCCCTGACAGTGGAGATATCACCTATATGCTTTTTGGATGCGGCCTCATCCATGACATCTATGGCCTTGTCAGGAAGGAACCTGTCATTGATATATCTCTCCGACATCTTCACTGCCGCATGCACCGCCTCTGGAGTTATGTCAACTCCATGATGCTCCTCATACTTATGCTTTATCCCCATGAGGATGGATACAGCCTCTTCCAGCCCCGGCTCCTCTACAGTCACCGGCTGAAATCTCCGCTCAAGCGCCGCATCCTTTTCTATGTATTTACGGTACTCATCTATGGTCGTGGCGCCTATCATCTGCAGCTCGCCTCTTGCAAGGGAAGGCTTCAGTATATTGGAAGCATCCATGGCTCCCTCAGCTCCTCCCGCTCCTATCAGAGTATGCAGCTCGTCTACAAAGAGGATGATATTCCCGGCGCTTATCACCTCGGCAATCACCCGCTTTATCCTCTCCTCAAACTCTCCCCTGTACTTGGAGCCGGCTACCATCGCCGAAAGATCGATGGATACCACCCTGCGGTCCTTCATCATGGAGGGCACCGCGCCTTCCGCTATCCTGTTTGCCAGACCCTCCACTATGGCAGTTTTTCCCACCCCGGGCTCTCCGAGAAGGCAGGCATTATTTTTAGTCCGCCTGGAAAGGATCTGTATCGTCCGCTGGATCTCGGTATCTCTTCCTATAATGGGATCCAGCTTCCCCTCTCTTGCAAGCTCCGTCATATCCCTGCTGTAGCGGTCAAGCATGGGAGTTCCCTCATCGTCTTCCTCCTCCATCGGGATCATCCCCTTCTTTAAGGCTCCTGCGGTATCAAGTCCCATGCCTGTTATGATGTCATCAAAAAGCTTATGGATATTAACGCCCATGGTATTCATGAGCCTTACCGCAGTATTGTCTCCTTCCCTGAGGATCGCTATAAGGATATGCTCCGTGCCTATGGTCTTTGCCGCAAAATTCCTTGCCGTATCCCCTGCTATGGAAAGGATCCTGGAAGCCCTGGGGGTCAGTCCGTCACGCTCGGCCACCGAGGTATTCATATCGGCGTCTGCAGGAGCTACGAGCTGCTCTGTCAGCATTTTAATATTATCCAGAGTGACCTTGTTCATCACAAGCACTCTTGCTGCCAGCCCCGTACCCTCCTTCAAAAGACCCATGAGCAGATGCTCGGATCCTATGTAGTTTTGTTTAAGCTCCGACGACAGCAGCTTTGCAAGATGTATTGCCGTCTTTGCTTCCTTTGTATATTCTTCAAACATTTTCAGTATCTAACTTTTATTATTAATATAATATCATATGATTCAGACGCCAAAAGTACTGAAGCATTGTTGATATCATTCTGATATTTATGTGGCATCAGATCTTTTTTATTCTTTCCACAGCCTCGGCCGTGCTCTCATGTGTGCCGAATGCCGTAAGCCTGAAATATCCCTCTCCCGAAGGTCCGAAGCCTGACCCCGGTGTGCCGACTACATTCGCATCCTTCAGCAGCCTGTCAAAGAAATCCCAGCTCTTCATCCCGTCCGGAGTCTTAAGCCAGATGTAAGGCGCATTCACTCCGCCGTAAACCGTATATCCGGCATCCGTAAGACCATCCTTTATGGTCCCTGCATTCTCCATATAATAAGAAACCAGAGCCTTAATCTCCTTTTTGCCCTCTTCCGAATAAACAGCGGCTCCCGCCCTCTGCTGTATGTAGGGAGCGCCGTTAAACTTCGTCCCGTGACGCCTTGCCCAAAGGCCGTGAAAAGCTGTTCCGTCTGCATCCTTCAAGTCCTTTGGGATCACCGTATATCCAAGCCTCACTCCGGTAAAGCCCGCATTCTTTGAGAAGGAATGTATCTCTATGGCACAGGTTCTGGCACCCTCGCATTCATAGATCGAATGAGGCACCTCCGCCTCGGTGATATATGCCTCGTAAGCGGCATCATATATTATCACCGAGTGGTTCTCATTCGCATAATCAACCCATTTCTGAAGATTCTCCCTGCTCATTGCCGTCCCTGTCGGGTTATTCGGCGAGCAGATATAGATCATATCGGGCACTTCCTCCGGGAAGACCGGCGCGAAATCATTCTCTGCCGTACAGGGCATATATATGACCTTTGAAAAACGCCCCGTTCCCTCATCATAAAGCCCTGTCCTTCCGGCCATCACATTGGAATCCACATAGACCGGATACACCGGATCGCAGACAGCTATCCGGCATTTATCATCGAATATTTCCTGAATATTACCCGAATCACTTTTTGCTCCGTCCGAAACAAAGATCTCATCATCAGCTATGTCACAGCCTCTTGCCTTATAATCATTTTCGGCTATCGCGCTGCG
>CACZNY010000407.1 GCA_902782655.1 uncultured Lachnospiraceae bacterium | reverse complement strand
AGCAGCAGGCAGCAGGTGATAGATACCATATTGGCGGCTCCTCCAATAGAAGCAAGCGGAGCGCCTTCATTATATCCAAACACCTTAAACATATTGATCAGCACTTCTTTTGCATTGAAAAAAACTGAATACAGACTATCAGTAAAAACCGTACCGCTTGTGACAGACGTATTTACTGTATGCGTAATACATATGATCTTATATAGCAAACAGCCGAGGAGCATTGGTGCCAAAAACAAAAGCCATTTCCGCCATTTTTTTATTTCCATATCTCCATACTTCGAAACCATATATGTCGAATAAGCTATAAAAAGCGGAATCATTATTTCCGCAATTGCCCTCACCCCCCTTGCTATACAGGCTGAAGCCAAAACAAAATAGATAGCCATTAAGGCTTTAGATTTCGTTTCAAGTATGAAAAGGTGATACACAAGGATACAGAAAACCGGAATAAAAAACAGCCAGCATGTATATGAGGCCTGATAGTTTATATGTCCGTTCCCCCATCCAAGCGCTCCATCCCCGCCAAACATAAAGACAAGTATGACAGGCAGGCTGACAAGATATGCATCCCTCTTCAACAAATATCTGTCCAACAAATACATACCCGCTATCCCGATAATGATCATCACAAGGGTGCCAAGCATTCTAGCTGCAGCCTGATCCTTCATCATCAGGGTAAAGGGCAGTACGGCAAGCTGTGTATCAAGGATCCATATGTCACCATTTGCATAGCACCAGGTTTTCGGAAGCAGAGTTCTGTGAGTCACCTCAGCTCTGGCAAGCATCGTTGCAATAGCCGCATCTCCATGGATATTGGCCTGACCATATGTCATGGTGGAATATCCGGCCACCCCCATCATGATGAAGAAGGAAAGCTTCATGAAAGAGATCACATTTAACTGCGAGCGGTCTTTTTTCACTTTCAGGCAAAAATACATAACACATCCGATAAAGTAGAAAATAAATATCAGCTCAAAAGCAGAAAAAACCGGATGTGCAAGTTTTGCAATGACTGTAGCAGCTGCAGCCGCAGCTATACTGATAAAAACGCTTTTTTTATCCAACTGTAACTCTCTTCCTTCCTCTGATCATATATAATGCATAGCCGGCAGTGATAAGCCATGAGATCAGCGATACTGCCTCTGCCACATGCCAGCGCAAGGGCGGGATATACCTTATCCTTACATCTCCCGAAAAGCCTTCGGGAATATTCACAGCCAGTCTTGCATTTATATCGCTTCGCCTTACAGCCAGCTCCTTCCCTGTCCGGATGTCACAGGCATGGTAATTCCCAAAATCAAACAGAGGGACTACAGCTTCTGCGTCATCTCCGCTGTTTTCTACATTCATCAGTCTGTCGGCTCCATCCGCGATATAGGAATTAACAGTCAGATCCGATCCTTCTGTTATTACAGATGTATCTGTTATGGCGCGTGTCATTCCCCATACAAGATCATAATCTGCACTCATGTCAAGATATGCCTGCTTATCATTATCCATCTGAATATATGTCCCCTGTCCTCTGTCCGTCGTTAATCCCTGATAGAACGACAGGCCTGTAATCACGGTCAATGCCGCAATGGTGATTATCACGGGTCTGTATAAGCTTACTCTTCGCCCCTTTATTTCGACCAGAAGGGCGACAAAGGCCGTGATGATAAGGATTACCGCGATCACCATATGTCTCCAGACAAGCTCCATCACCTCCCATACCGATCTCAAGGAGTCTGCTCTTCCTATGAGGATCCTGGATATGAGATCCCTCGGAAAATACACAGTGGACATCCAAAGGGCCAGCATTCCCAGACCAAACGAAATTACCAGTATCCTGTTGTTTAATGAATTTCTGTCTCTGTTCACATCCACGTTACGTATAAGAGCATACACTGTCAGCATGACCAGGGCAGCTGCCAGTCCGGCTCCAAGTCCCAAAGGCATATCTCCAAAGGTTCCCTCCCTGCTGATCCCGTCTCCTCCGGGAAAAAGCTCAAAAAGCTGGGACAGATATATCCCTGTCCATTGTATGCGGTTTGAAATATCAGTAACGACCGGCTTCTGGGTCTTCATGGATTCTATCATGGGAAGCAGGAACCACAGGCTGAATAATAACGAGCTGAAAGCCGCCATGGCAAATGCCCCCAGTCTTCTTAAAGTAAGCTTTTTTATCATTACAATAAAGAAAAGAAACAGGAAGAATCCCACTATTACAGTAGTTACAATATGGCTCTGAATAAGACCGCTCATGCCTATTGCAAGAGGAAGCCAGTCATTGATCTTCACCCTT
>CACZNY010000406.1 GCA_902782655.1 uncultured Lachnospiraceae bacterium | reverse complement strand
GCAGAGCTGACCTACAACCCTCCTTTATTCCTTAAGATAAACGGTGTGATAAGCTCCGCCATATTTCTCACAGGAACGATAATAATGTACAATGCCGCGATAACAACCGGTGTATCGGTACCGGAATATTACGCTTTCAATACGGCTTACGGCATGGTCTCGGGAGCCTTTATGTCCTTATTCGGCATTGCTCTCACCGCAGCTAATATAAAGCCGATATTTGATATGGCGGAGCCCCTTCTCAAAGCAGAGCCTGAGGTCTCCGAAAGCAGGGCTGCTGTGCCCAAGATATCAGGAGGTATAGAGATAAACGATCTGACCTTCAGCTATAAAGAAGGGTCACCTGTGATCCTTGATGATATATCGCTGAAGATACGCCCGGGGCAGTATGTGGCCATAGTCGGCAGGACGGGCTGCGGTAAATCGACACTTGTCAGGCTCCTTCTCGGCTTTGAAAGGCCTGATAAAGGCGGAATCTATTATGACGGGAAGGATCTTAATTCCATTGACCTGAAATCACTAAGAAAGCATATCGGCGTCGTCACACAGAACGGAAGGCTGTTTCAGGGAGACATTTTTTCCAATATCGTCATCGCCGCACCGAACCTCACCCTCAAGGATGCATGGGAGGCGGCAGAGATCGCCGGTATAGCCGATGATATCAGACAGATGCCTATGGGAATGAACACTCTCATATCCGAAGGCAGTGGCGGCATATCCGGGGGACAGAAGCAGAGACTCATGATAGCGAGGGCTGTGGCACCTAAGCCAAGGCTTCTGATACTTGACGAGGCCACCTCTGCACTCGATAATATCACACAAAAAAAAGTGTCTGAGGCGCTGGACAGAATGAGATGCACCAGGATAGTAATAGCCCACAGGCTTTCTACCATTAAGCAATGCGACCGTATAGTTGTGCTGGACGGAGGACGCATCGTGGAGGACGGGACATATGACGATCTGATAGCAGCTCAGGGCTTTTTTGCCGAACTTGTGGCAAGACAGAGAGTTGACGGTGAGTGATACGGCAGATAAGACGATGATGCGGAGGAGAACAGAAAATGGATATGACCTTTGATGATCTTAAAAGTGCGGGCCTTAATGTAGAGGAAGGACTGGGCTATACCGGAAACAGTGAGAAGTACCTTGCAGCTCTTCAGAGATTCTACAGACGCTCCTTTAAGGTGGTATCAAGCGCAAAGGATTTCGTCAGAGACGATGCTTATGATGAGCTCGTGATCCTGGTACATGCTCTAAAGAGCAACGCGAGGATGATCGGGGCGGACAATCTCGGCAATTTGGCCGAGCAGATGGAAAGCAAGGGCAAAGCAGGTGAAAATAAGGAAATGTCTGCAATGTCCGGCGCGCTCCTCAATGAAATGAAAAATATAGTCGAGCTGATACGCCCCTACGGGATGATGGAGGAGGTGCATCCGGCTTCTGAGATCTCCGCCGAGGACGCTGAAAAGACCGGTGCAGAGCTTATTGATGCCGTTGAGGATTTTGATGACGAGAGAGCAATGGAGCTTATTGACCGCCTTATGCGCTATCCCTTCCGCTTCACGCTTATCAATGTCCTAAAGAATGCCAAAGAGGACATCAGTGAATTCGAATACACTGATGCCCTCCTGAAGATTCGCCGTGTAGTGAGTCAGATAGAAGACTGATCAGAAACCCTCAGCCGGTATAGGCTCCAGGCTGTAGCCTCCGTCATCATCATGGATCAGCTGGACTCTGTCGCCGATATGAAGAACCTCTGAATATGCCCATCTTGCAATATAGCTTCTGCCATTGTCTGCCTCTACCGAATAATCTGTACCGGCAACACCGTTTACAGTTGATGTCCCTGCCCCGGAGCTGACGGTAGCCTCGCAGACAAAACCATATCGATCAGTCGATGTCATACCGCCTGTAGCGGCAGCCATACTATCATCATTAAGTGCTATATTCATTTCAGCCATGGTCACTACCTCCTTACGTTTTTTCCTTTGACTTATTATACGGTGAAAGAGGTCCTTTATGTTGTGATTCTGCGCATACGGTCGTTTTTCACGACTATTCGGTAATCCGACGTT
>CACZNY010000405.1 GCA_902782655.1 uncultured Lachnospiraceae bacterium | reverse complement strand
TTATGGCAATGACAGCCGCAATGCAGATGATTATAAGGCTTCCTGAATATATGCCTGCACTGTACATTCCTTTTTTCAGGCTGTATCTTCTCTTCTCGATCACCTGAGTACACAGGAACAGGAAAAGAAGCGTGAGGGAAACAAAATATATTACCGACGTCCAGTCAAGGGTTCCCATCATCAGATCCGCCAGTCTGTCCGTAAAGTTGTAGGTAGAATCCAGGAATTTTCTCAGCCATTCAATGGGAATATGGGTATATGCTCCCGGCAGAAGGATTCCCAGAAAACTTACGATCAGCGAAAACACTGCTGCGATTATCGGATTTTCCACCAGAGATGACATGAACATACACAGAGAAATGATCATCATTCCGTAGAGAACAAAAGCAAGCACGCAGGTGTACGACCATTTGTATGAAACATCCCCGTATTTGCCAAGCACAAGAGGAAGAAAACATGCCAGTCCCGCAGGTACAGCCAGTACCGCAACAAGGGCCATGAATTTACCAATTACTATACCGGCTATGGACACGGGAGCGGTAAGTATCATCTGGTCGGTCCTGCTGCGCCTCTCTTCCGCAAAAGTCCTCATGCAGAGAATAGGCATTGAAAAAGTAATACCGTACAGACATGCGCCATAAAGGGCACCGTTTATAACGGAGTACCCGTATATCATATTGTTCACCGCAAAGAATATCATCATGAATATAAGGATCACGGTGACGGCAAGCGGTCCTATAAAGCTGTGAAGATAGGATCTGAAATCTCTTTTAAATATTGCAAGCATTATTCCTCATCTCCCTTCTCGTCATCGGAGTCCTCTCCGTCTGTGTCTTCGTCAGCATCATCTTCATCTGTTTCAGATTCATTTTCAGCCTCGGGAGCTCCATCGGAATCAGCATCATCCGTATTGCCGATTTTTCCCCTTGTCTGCTGAGTAACCGAAAGGAACACATCCTCCATTGAACTGCTTTCCACATTCATTGACAGTACCGGAAGCGCTGCTGCCGCAAGAGCCTTGGCCACATCCGTGCGGATGTCTTCTTCAGACGAAGTCTCAACAGTTATCTTTACACTTTCACCGCCATCTGACTTTCCGACAGACCCACCGGTCTCGTCATCAAGCCCTTCTTTCACATAAAGAACCCTGTCACCTGCAAGAATCCTGTCGATGGATTCCACAGCTTTTAATGCATCGCAGACCTTCTCCTCGGTTCCAAGTACCTCTATGTCTATCCTTGTCTTTTTCTGCAGCTTGTTTTCAAGCTCATCCGGCGTACCCCTGGCAGCCAGCTCGCCGTTGCTTATTATGAGCACCTCATCACAGACCTCTGTAACTTCCGTCAGGATATGGGTGCTAAGGATCACTATATGCTCTTCCTTTAAGGACCGCATCAGATTACGCATTTCTATGATCTGCTGGGGATCGAGGCCGACTGTAGGCTCATCCAGAATGATAACTTCCGGATCCCCCACCAGCGCCTGAGCCAGGCCCACACGCTGCTTATAACCCTTGGAGAGGTTGCGTATCATGCGATGCTCGTATTCTTCAAGCCCCGTAAGCTTCAGTATTTTGCTTAATTCCTCCGGTCTGTTATCCCGGGGCACCTTTTTTAGCTCCTGGGCAAAATTAATATACGCACCGACCCTCATATCCGTATACAGGGGCGGGAGCTCCGGAAGATAGCCTATATTCTGCTTTGCTCTCTCCGGTTCCTTCCTTATATCATGACCGTTAATTACCACAGTCCCCGCAGAGGGCGCGATATAGCCGGTCATTATGTTCATAGTGGTAGATTTTCCCGCACCGTTAGGTCCCAGGAAACCGTATATCTTTCCCTTTTCAAGCTCAAAAGACAGGCCTTTTACAGCCGCCACATCGCCGTAGCTTTTCGACAGATTTGTAACCTTAACCACTGTTATGCCTCCCGTTTAATGTCAGGAATCCTCTTCCCGGTTATTTTTTATCCCCGAAATAAGATAATACTACTTTTTCAGTAATTTATAAGCCTTCTTTACGAATATTTCACTTTTTTTTCATAAAATAC
>CACZNY010000404.1 GCA_902782655.1 uncultured Lachnospiraceae bacterium | reverse complement strand
TGTATCCTTAAAGGATCTTGTCTATATTCATATGCTGATCCGGTATCTGAAGGATAACATTCAGATCCTTGTCCCTATACTTCTTATTCTATACGCCGCCTCTTTTCCTCTTCCTCCTGCTGCTGTCCGGACTTCTCTTCCTTCTTCTCCCCATGCTGCATTTTTTTGACGGCTTCATTATAATCCGCTTCATGCCTTGCACTGTCCTCCTGAAGCCGGTCTGTCTTTTCCTCATGGGACTCACTGTATTCGACATGGATCACACTCTCCTTCATTTCCGTATCAAAGAGAGTACGGGCATCTGCACTCAGATCCTCCTTCTCTTCATATACGAAGCTCAGTATCTCATCCGAAAGAGCAAGCTTTGCAGTAAGCTTTTTTATCTGATCATCACATTCCGCTGTTTTCAGGGCAAGTTTTTTTATTTTCTCTTCTTTCCTTGCACCCTCAGGCAGATAATTTGCTTTTCTGGTAATTTCTCCTCTGCTTCTGGTCACTTTTTCAAGCTCGGCCTTGGTCTTTGCCCACAGGACCGAAGCACGTCTTATCTTATCCGCCTTATCCTTATCCGCATAAAGAGCGGCCCGTCTGTCCCTGATCTTTTTAGCCCCTGCCACGCCGTCCGGACCGTCTGTTTCGATCATGGAGCGGCTGATCATTTCGAAACTGTTCGCGCTGTTTCTTCCCCAGTTCTGTTTTTCCTCCTTGGTCATCTCTTTATTATTTCTCATATTGCCCTCTCCCATGAAGGAATTGCAGAACTGACCATAGGCAAGACAGAAATTGGAGAGCAAAGTGCTGCCCGTGACATTCAGCCTCAGCTTGTCTCTTTCCTCCTCAGTGAAGGCATCGCTTTCATAGAAGTCGGGAAATTCCTTCCAGATATTCTGGAAGTTGTGTATCTTCTCCACCATGGGAAACAGAGCCGTATGGTTTTTTTTCATATAATCAAAGGTCAGCATTTCATCCGTAATATTGAACGATGCGATCTCTTTTCCGATACGGCGCAGCACTCTGTTCCTTCGTTTTGTATTGCCGGATAAGTAATCCCGTATATCCTCACGATTACGCAGCATATCTTCACGGCTTTCCTCAGTAAGCACTCCCTGTACGTCATATTTCAACGGCCTCAGCAGGCTGGAAAAGCTGCGAAGATCCCCCGCACCGGAGTTGTCTCCGAAATAAAGCTTCCAGGCCTTCTCCTGTTCCTCGGTCAGGGCTGTTTTTCTCAAAAGATCCATCTCTTTTTTCAGCAGTCTGGTCTCTGTCTCCTGATCTCCGGCATCGGGGAAGAATTCCTGCATCTTCTCCTTTTCCTCATTGAATTCTCCTTTGTCTGCTTCATTCAGCTGCTCATCTCTTTTTTTTCTGTAATCCTCAATGTCGTCAGTGACCATATTCTGACATAAAAAGATGTACCTTTCATATAAATAAAAGCTCGTGGCCTCCAGAACATTTGTATCCCTGCGTTTACTATCCATAAAGATATTCATCGTGAGTCCGCTGCGCTTCTCACCGAATCTTTTCAGTCTTTCGTGAACCTCCCGATCCTTCGGCACTCTGTCGTCTCCGATCCTGTAGGGATAGGCTATGTTATCATAGAGGTTTTTAAGCGTATCTCCCCTGAGCCTTTCGTCTTCCACCACGACAGATATCGGATCTTCCATTTTTTTATCGTAAACGCCGTAGCGCATGACCATTCCCTGAGCCATCGAGGAAAGCCCGTTGATATGGGCATACTGCTCATCCGTCAGCGGGATATTCCATTGCTTAAAGCAATTCAGGGTGGACTGAATATCATTCAGAGCCATGACTATGGATCTTTTGTGCCAGAATTCCGGATCTTCGGCATCAGGATGATCAGGGCACCTGTACTGAAGCATCTTTTCGGGTGTGATAGACATGAGCTCCTCAAGAAATGACTTTCCGCGGCCTCGGATCTCCTCCCTTATATCTGATGGCAGATCCTCATTGTCCTCATATCCTGTAAATAATCCGAAAAGCTCCGTGGAAGTAAGACCGGTATGT
>CACZNY010000403.1 GCA_902782655.1 uncultured Lachnospiraceae bacterium | reverse complement strand
GTAAAGGATGCGACCCCCGGAGGAGTGGTCAAGAAGGGGGATGTCGTCAAGGCAGTAGTGGTACGCACGGTAAAATCAATACGCCGCAAAGACGGATCATACATCCGTTTTGATGAAAATGCGGCAGTCATCATCAAAGATGACAATACGCCAAGAGGAACACGTATATTCGGACCCGTAGCGAGGGAGCTTCGTGATAAGCAGTTTATGAAGATCGTATCGCTTGCGCCCGAGGTATTATAAGGAGGTCATCATGGCGACACTAAAGATTAAAAAGGGCGATACAGTTCAGGTTATCGCAGGCAGGAATAAAGGAAAACAGGGGAAGGTGCTGTCTGTAGACAGAAAGCACGGCAGGCTTGTGGTAGAAGGTGTAAATATGCTGACAAAGCATGAGAAGCCCTCAGCTGCTAATCCCGACGGCGGAATAACGCACAGGGAAGGTACCATCGACATTTCCAATGTAATGTATGTACATAATGGCAAGCCTACCCGTGTCGGCTTCCAGATAAACGGAGACAAGAAGGTCCGCATCGCCAAATCCACAGGCGATGTCATAGACTGAGAAGGAGGCCTGAAAATTGAGCAGATATAAAGAAATGTATAATACAGAGATAAGGGAATCCATGAAGAAGAAATTCGGATACAAGAATGTCATGGAGATCCCCAAGCTTGAAAAGATCGTAGTCAATATGGGAGTCGGTGAAGCAAAGGATAATGCAAAGCTTCTTGATTCTGCGGTAACGGATCTGGAAAAGATCACCGGACAGCATGTGGTTACGACTAAGGCAAAGAAAGCCGTTGCAAACTTTAAGATCAGGGAAGGCATGCAGATAGGCTGCAAGGTCACTCTCAGGGGTGATAAGATGTATGACTTCCTTGACAGGCTCGTAAATCTTGCTCTTCCCAGAGTCCGTGACTTCAGAGGTGTTTCGGCGAATTCATTTGACGGAAGAGGAAATTACGCACTCGGAATAAAAGAGCAGATCATATTCCCCGAGATTGAATATGATAAGATCGATAAGATAAGGGGTATGGATGTGATCATTGTTACTACGGCAAAGACGGATGAGGAGGCAAGAGAGCTTTTAAGACTCTTTAATATGCCGTTTGAGAAACAGGAGGCGGTTTAATATGGCAAAACTATCAATGAAAAGAAAGCAGCAGAGAAAGCCTAAGTTCTCAACCAGGGCATATACGCGCTGCAGGATCTGCGGGCGTCCACATGCAGTTCTCAAGAAGTACGGTATATGCCGTATATGTTTCAGAGAGTTGGCTTATAAGGGTCAGATACCCGGTGTAAAGAAAGCTTCATGGTAAGAGAAAGGAGACAGATATATGCTTACGACTAATGATCCGATTGCAGATATGCTTACAAGAATCCGTAATGCCAATACTGCAAAACATGATACGGTCGAGATCCCTGCATCAAAGATGAAGCTTGCCATAGCGGACATCCTTCAGGACGAGGGATATATAAGGGGTTATGAGCTCGTAGATGCAGTAAACGACTTTAAGAATATAAAGATAGAGCTGAAGTATAACGATAATAAAAAAGAAAAGGTACTTACAGGTCTGAAGAGGATATCAAAGCCCGGTCTGAGGGTCTATGCGGGACGTGATGATCTTCCCAAGGTGCTCGGAGGACTTGGAGTAGCTATCATCTCCACGAATAAAGGTGTAGTAACAGATAAAAAGGCAAGAGAGCTTGGTGTAGGCGGAGAAGTTCTTGCTTTTGTATGGTAAAGAAAGAATAGGAGGTTGCGGGCATGTCACGAATCGGAAAAATGCCTATCGCCATCCCGTCAGGAGTGACGGTCAATGTGGCAGAAAATAATGAAGTGACTGTAAAGGGTCCAAAGGGGGAGCTGAAGAGAGCTCTTCCCGCCGTGCTTATCATCAAACAGGAGGATGGACAGCTTACGGTGGAAAGACCTAATGACGAGAAAGAGAACAGGGCTCTTCATGGTCTGACAAGATCTCTTCTCAATAATATGGTTGTCGGTGTTACAGAAGGATATACCAAGACTCTTGAGATAAACGGTGTAGGATACAGAGCGGCAAAACAGGGCAAGAAGCTGACCCTGTCCCTTGGATATTCGCATCCTGTGGAAATGGAAGATCCGGAGGGAATTACGACAGAGGTTAAGGATAATCAGATCATAGTATCCGGAATAAGCAAGGAAGCCGTCGGCCAGTACGCCGCGGTCATCCGCGACAAGAGACCGCCTGAGCCATATAAGGGCAAGGGTATTAAGTATTCTGATGAAGTGATAAGGCGTAAAGTCGGTAAGACCGGTAAGAAGTAAGTCATAAAGAGCAAAATCTTTTTATGCGGAAAGGACAGATATGATCAAAAAGAAGTCAAGAGCCAAGGTGCGTGAGAAGAAGCACATGCGCATAAGGAACCGTTTCAGCGGAACGGCAGAAAGACCGAGACTTGCGGTTTTCAGGAGCAATAAAAACATCTATGCCCAGATCATAGATGATGAGGCAGGAAATACTCTGGCAGCTGCATCAACTGTTGAAAAGGATGTAAAGAGTCAGGTGAAATATACCGATAATAAGGAAGCTGCCGAGTGCGTGGGAAAGACCATAGCAGAGCGCGCCAAGGCTAAGGGAATAGAGGAAGTTGTATTTGACAGAGGAGGCTTTGTATATCACGGTAAAATACAGGCACTCGCTGACGCGGCTCGTGAAGCCGGACTTAAATTCTAAGGGAAAGGAGTGGACAGATGGAAGGAGATATCAGAGACAGAAGAAGAAATTCCAGAAACGACAGAGAGCCTGATGACGGACTCGAGGATAAGGTTGTAACTATCAAGAGAGTCACAAAAGTCGTTAAGGGCGGTCGTAATATGCGCTTCTCAACCCTTGTGGTAGTAGGAGACAAGGAAGGACATGTAGGTGTCGGACTCGGAAAAGCCACCGAGATACCGGAGGCGATCCGTAAGGGCAGGGAGGATGCCAAGAAGCATATGATCTCTGTAGCCCTTGATGAGAACGGATCCATAGCACATGACTTTATCGGACACTTCGGAGGAGCGCAGATACTTCTGAAGAGGGCTCCTGAGGGAACAGGTATCATCGCAGGTGGTCCTGCCCGTATAGTATGTGAACTTTCAGGGATCAGGAATATACGTACAAAATCACTGGGATCAAATAACAAGCAGAATGTAGTACTTGCGGCTGTTGATGCGCTTCAGCAGATATCATCACCCGAGGAAGTCGCCCGTAAGAGGGGTAAGAGTGTCGAGGAGGTGCGAGCATAATGGCTAAGAAGTTAAAGATAACACTGGCTAAGTCTACAATAGCAGCTCTTCCCAAGCACAAAAAAACAGTGAAGGCATTAGGACTGCATAAGACATATCACACAGTGGTCCAGCCGGATAATGATGCTATAAGAGGGATGATACATCAGGTAAAGCATCTTCTTAAGGTTGAGGAGATAGAAGGATAAGGTAAATCCGAAAGTCGAGTGGGGAATACCCTGCGTTTAGCGAAAGGAGAACGGAAGATATGGAACTTCATGAGATAGGACCTGCAGCAGGATCCAAAAGCAACAGATACAGAAGAGGAAGAGGTCATGCTTCAGGAAACGGGAAGACGGCCGGATACGGACATAAGGGACAGAAAGCAAGGTCAGGCGCTCCCCGTATAGGTTTCGAAGGCGGCCAGATGCCCCTTTACAGGAGACTTCCAAAGAGAGGATTCAAGAACTATAACCATAAAGAAATCGTAACGTTGAATGTATCACAGCTTGAACAGTTTTATGAGAACGGTGATACGGTAGTAAGCGAGGATCTTATTGAAAGAGGTATAATAAAGGATACCAAAGATGGTCTGAAGATCCTTGGAAACGGCGAAATAACAAAAAAGCTTACGGTTAAGGCGAATGCTTTCTCAGAGTCTGCGAAGCAGAAGATTGAAGCAGCGGGCGGAAAAGCCGAGGTGATCTGATGTTTGAAACAGTTAAAAATGCTTTCAAGATAAAGGATATCAGAAATGGTATAATCTTTACATTTCTGATGCTTATTGTGATAAGGCTTGGATGTCAGCTGCCCGTGCCGGGGATCAACAGAGACTTCTTTGCTGAATGGTTTTCACAGATAACGGGTGATTCGGATTCTTTTAATTTCTTTAATGCATTTACTGGAGGTTCTTTTGAGAACATGTCCCTTTTTGCGTTAAACATCACTCCTTATATCACATCCAGCATTATTATCCAGCTTCTTACTATAGCAATACCCGCACTTGAAGAAATGCACAAGGAAGGGGAGGAAGGAAGAAAGAAACTGGTAGCGATCACAAGATATGTGACAGTCGGACTGGCTCTTATCGAGTCTTTGGCAATGGCCATAGGGTTCGGAAGACAGGGAATACTTGAAAAATACGATGCTCTTAATGTCATTATGGTGATACTTACTCTTACGGCAGGCTCTGCATTCCTTATGTGGATAGGAGAGCAGATCACTGAGTATGGCGTGGGTAACGGCATATCAATAGTCCTTACCATTAATATCATTTCCAGGATACCTGATGATATGACAAGTCTTTATACCATGTTTGTAGCGGGAAGGCCTGTTGCATTCATGATACTGAACGGAGCCATCATCCTTCTCATTATCCTGGTTACTATTGTCCTGACGATACTGCTTAATGACGCAGAACGCAGGATACCTGTGCAGTATGCCAAGAAGATGCAGGGAAGGAAGCAGTACGGCGGAAACAGCACTTATATTCCGCTGAAGGTGAACACGGGTAATGTAATTCCGATCATCTTCGCTTCATCCATAATGCAGTTCCCTGTAGTGATCGCACAGCTTTTCGGCAAGACCGGGGGAACGACTGCGTGGGGACATATCCTGAGAGCCTTAAGCTCCAGCAACTGGTTTGATGCCAGTACGCCATGGTATACGATAGGTGCTCTGGTATATATCGTGTTGGTTATTTTCTTCGCATATTTCTATACCTCGATCACCTTTAATCCGCTTGAGATAGCGGATAACATGAAGAAACAGGGCGGATTCATACCCGGAATAAGACCCGGAAAGCCTACCAGCGATTATCTGACCAGAATACTGAACTACATCATCTTTATCGGAGCAGTGGGTCTTGTTATTGTTGCCATGATACCGATCTTCTTCAACGGTGCGTTCAACGCGAATGTCACCTTTGGCGGAACGTCGCTTATCATCATAGTCGGTGTTATACTTGAAACACTGAAGCAGATCGAATCAAAGATGGTTGTAAGGAATTATAAAGGATTTTTGTCATAATGAAGATAGTAATGCTGGGAGCACCCGGAGCGGGTAAAGGAACACAGGCGGAAAAGCTGGCAGCAAAATACGGGCTGCCCCATATATCCACGGGGGATATTTTCAGGAAGAATATCAAAGAGGGTACAGAGCTTGGAAAAGAGGCAAAGAGCTATATGGATGCCGGAAAGCTTGTTCCCGATGAACTTACGGTAAGGATACTCCTTGACAGAGTTTCAAATGAAGATTGCAAAAATGGGTATATCCTCGATGGTTTCCCCAGGACGATCCCACAGGCGGAGGCGCTTGACAAAGAGCTTAACAGGCTGGGAGGAAAGATAGATTTCGCCGTAGATGTGGATGTTCCTGATGAAAACATAATCAATCGTATGTCAGGAAGAAGAGCCTGTCCAAAATGCGGCGCTACTTATCATATTCAGTATGTGCCGCCCAAGAAGGACGGGATTTGCGATGAATGCGGTGCGGAGCTTGTGATCAGAGATGACGACAGGCCTGAGACCGTGAAGAACCGGCTTGCAGTATATCATGAGCAGACTCAGCCGCTTGTGGAATACTATAAGAAGAAAGAGGTTTACCGTGCAGTTGACGGCACGTTGGATGTCGAGGCGGTTTTTGATTCGATCAAGGATATACTGGAATAAGGGGTGACCATGTCAAAAGCGGATGTCATAGAAGTAGAGGGAAAGGTAGTAGAAAAGCTCCCCAATGCGATGTTCAGGGTGACATTGGAAAACGGGCATGAGGTTTTGGCTCATATCTCGGGGAAGCTTAGGATGAACTTCATCAAGATCCTTCCGGGGGATAAGGTTACCATAGAGCTTTCGCCCTACGATCTCACCAAAGGAAGAATTACCTGGAGAGATAAGTAATTTTTTCTTGAAATGATTATTCGGCTATGTTATTATAGTCGTTGCTCTTTTTTTGGATAAATGAAAGGAGGTATTACCATGAAGGTCAGAAGTTCAGTGAAACCTATGTGTGAAAAGTGCAAGGTAGTAAGACGTAAAGGAAAGATCCGTATAATCTGCGAGAATCCAAAACATAAGCAGGTTCAGGGATAGATTATTATTTTAAGAAAGGAGATGCTCACTTATGGCTCGAATTGCCGGTGTAGATCTGCCCAGAGATAAGCGTGTCGAGATCGGACTGACGTATATCTTCGGTATTGGCAGACCTTCAGCTACAAGGATCCTTCAGGAAGCGGGAGTAAATCCCGATACCAGATGCAAGGATCTTACAGATGCAGAGGTTACCAAGATCCGTGATGTCATAGATAAGACACAGGTCATCGAGGGTGATCTCAGGCGTGAAATCGCTATGAATATCAAGCGGCTCACTGAGATCGGATGCTACAGGGGAACCCGTCACAGAAAGGGACTTCCCTGCCGCGGGCAGAAAACAAAGACCAATGCAAGAACATGCAAAGGACCCAGAAGAACAGTTGCAAACAAAAAGAAATAAGTAAAAAGAAAGTAGGTTAGTTTTAATGGCTGGTAAATCACAAGCAGGTGCGAAAAAAGTAACGAAAAAGCGCATCAGAAAAAACGTTGAACACGGACAGGCACATATTCAGTCATCCTTTAACAATACTATCGTCACATTGACGGATGCACAGGGTAACGCTCTT
>CACZNY010000402.1 GCA_902782655.1 uncultured Lachnospiraceae bacterium | reverse complement strand
AGTCCGTCACCATACACTACCTGAAGAGTATTAAAATATGTCCCGTCAGACAGCGTGAGGAAGCCAAAGCTTTTGGAATCCCTGTTTGACCTTACCCATCCGCCTACAGCAATGTCTTTGTCCGTGAATTTCTCAGTTTCTCTGTAAAGTGTCCTTATATCTGTCAGATCCATTTTCTCTCTCCTGCCGTTCCTTTATCCGTTATCACTGTATCCTGGCATTATCATACAGATAATCCATCACATCCTGCTGAAGCAGGTATTTCTTCAGCTCATCCGCCGGGATCATTTTTTTCACCTGATCCACTGTAGCATTATAATTTTGGGCATACTCCGAATAGTAATCTTCCATCTCCTTATCGCTGACCTCCAGCCCTTCGGCTTTAGCTATGGAAAGCACCACCAGATCGCTCTTTGCCTTTTCCAGGCCATATTCGTCGGCCTGCTTATTGAATGTATCTACATCACTTCCCATCTGAGTCAGATAGTCGTCAAGCGTCATGCCATACTGGCTCACATAGGACTCCGTACTGGATCTGAACTCCGCCGCGTTTTGAGAAATAAGCCATTGGGGCAGCTTGTCCGTATCACAGGAAGCGTTGTCTACAGCCTTGCGCAAAAGCTCCGATTCCGCATTAGCCTTTGCTGAGGACTCCTTTTCCTCGGTAAGCTGGTTTCTTATGTACTCTTTGTATTCCTCGACCGTACTAGTCCCGTTATCAAGACTCCGGACGAATTCATCGGTGAGTTCAGGAGCGTCATCCTCTGATATCTTATTTACCGTAACATGAAAGTTCACCTTGGCTCCGGCGAGATCCTCAGCGTGATAATCCTCAGGAAAGGTAAGCGGGATATCCTTTTCATCCCCGACCTTCATGCCTACGACTCCTTCTTCAAATCCAGGAATAAAAGAACCCGACCCAAGCTTCAGGTCATAATTTCCGGTACCTCCGTCAAACGCTACGCCGTCCCTGGTTCCGACATAGTCAATATTTACGGTATCACCCATCACGGCAGCCCTTCCGGTCACTTCCTTCAGACCGCCTTTGTCCGAAAGGGTGCTTTGAATATTGCTTTCCACATCTCCATCGCTTACCGTGGTATCTTCTGCCTCTATGGCAAGACCTTTATACTCTCCAAGAGTGACATATTTTGCCGGATCCACGGTATCGAAAGACTCTGCCTTCTCCCCTGAACTGCCGCATCCTGTGACAGCAGACATTGCAACAGCCATGACCAGAACACAGGATACCAAACTCTTTCTGTATTTTTTCATTGGTGTGAAAAAACCTCCCTATGCTATATGTAGTATCAAATAACACGTCATTTTACCACATATATGATATTAAGGTCAACATAACATCTGTGTGGAGATAAGGATACTATCAGAATATGTCGATTTTGTGAAATAAGTCGTGAAAGGCTGATTTAAATTATCTGCGGCATATTTCCTCGCAGAATCTGTGTGAATCCGCCGGGGGACTTTATAATAGATGACATAGTTTATGCCGCTTTCTATGGGATCAGGGTATGGAAGATATTCGGTAACTTTTCAAGGCATCGTTATTTCAGAAATCTCCCAAGTGTTTCTATCAGGCTGTTCCTGTCAATAGGCTTGGCTATGTGCGCATTCATCCCGGCCTCCAGCGCCATCTGTTTGTCTTCGGCAAAAGCATTGGCCGTCAGCGCCAGTATAGGAAGCGTCGCGGCACCTGCATCCGGAAGAGCCCTTATAGCTTTTGTAGCATCATACCCGTTCATCTTAGGCATATCTATATCCATAAGGATCGCATCAAAATGATCGGCGCCAAGGCTCTTTATCTTCTCGACCGCCTCCTCGCCGTCACAGGCCACCTCAACCTTGAAGCCGTAGATAGACAGCATGGCAAGGGCGATCTCCCGGTTTACCATGATATCCTCGACTAAAAGGAGCCTGCTTCCCTTGAAATCATCCTCTTGAATATGTTCCCCTTTTTCTTCAGGAAGCCCTTCATTCTGCGGGAGGATAGTCTTAAAAGCCAGCCTGACTATAAACTCGGAGCCTTCTGACGGTGCTGTTTTCAGGCTTATCGAACCCTCCATCATCTCAACAATACGCTTCGTGATCGCAAGCCCGAGTCCTGAGCCCTGTATACCGCTCTCCGTGGAGGTGCTTCCTCTTTCAAAGGGCTCGAACACCCTCGAAGCCAGTTCAGGCGTCATTCCCATGCCGTTATCCTTCACACGGAATAAGTATGCCGTTCTGCCATCCACTCCCTCTGTCCCCTGAGCCACACTAAGGGATATCTTTCCTCCGCTTGGGGTATATTTAACGGCATTGGATACCAGATTTAAGAGTACCTGATCGAGACGAAGCTTATCACAGGATATATACTCATCCGTTACCTTTGATATATCCAGCACTAGCTCCTGCTGCTTGTCTGCGACCTCTTCCTTTATTATCGATTTCAGGTTGTCGAGAACCTCTACGAGATGAACGGGAGCTTCATTTAGTCTCATCTTGCCGCTCTCTATGCGGCTCATTTCCAGCACATCATTTATAAGCAGCAAAAGATGCTCGCTTGATAGCTTTATCTTCTCAAGATAATCCTTTATCAGATCCTGATCTCCCAGATTAAGCAGGGCAAGATCGGTGAAGCCTACTATGGCGTTCATGGGTGTGCGTATATCATGAGACATATTTGTCAGGAAAGCCGTCTTTGCGCGATTTGCCGCCTCTGCTTCCCTCGCATGCCTCTCCTCCGTCACATCGGCTATAAACACATAGTATACATTACCATAGTCGGATGTTTCCGTATTATATCCATAATCCTCTATATATCGTATGCTTCCGTCTCTTCTGATAATGCGGTACTCCACCTTATCCATGTTATGATTCTTTTCGTCCGCTATCTGCCGGTCGATGGACGAAAGCACCCTCCTTCTGTCATTAGGATGAACCATGCCGGGAAAAGTATTGCCTGTCAGTTTCCGGAATTCCTCTTCCGTCTCACATCCGAATATCCTGCACACTGCCTTATTTATGTATATGAGCTCCTGTGCCTCATCCGAACGGTACACAAAAAAACCTCCCGGCATTTGTTCAGCGACCCATTCAAGGGCATCCGCCCTGTACCGCTCCAGTGTCTTTCCTTCGATCATCTTCCGTTCTCCTGTGAATCTGTTTATCGTAGTTCGTCCCGATATATTTCAAATCGGTTAGCAGTGTATTATCTCTTCCATGATAATGAATGACTGATAATCTTAAGGCTCAGCAGCCTAATATCTCCCGTAAGTTTTATCCGCAAAATTCCCGTCTGCTCATGAGCTCCCATATCAAGACGGCACTCTGCTTTTCTCCATTCAGCGGGGTAGCTTCCGGGAGGCATGAAATCCGCTGACGGAAGCACATGCCTGCTCAAAGGTTCTTCCGGGGAGGATGTGTTTCCGCTCCAGCAGCCTATGGTTTTTCCATTCCATATAAGTTCTGCTCTTCCATTTTTTTCCGATGACAGGATAAGCTCCGCAGTTTTGGGTTCCTCCGGAAGCCTGTTCTGTACAAATATCAGCTCTGCTTCCTCCGTATCGTTTGCTGCCGCAGCCGTCATTTCGAAGCCCCCTCTGACGTACCTTATATTGCGGTAATCATCACAGGTAAAGACCGGTATAAGACGGGAGAGCTCCCTTTCCTCAAATCTCTGTCCATCTATATCAACATCACAGGATGCTTCCTCAGCCAGAGCGTTTTTGCCGGCATATATATGGTATGTGCCGCCGTAAATGATGTACTCACCGGCAACCACGTCAAAAACCTGAAGTTCGCTTTTATCTATGCAAAGCTCTGCCTTTACAGACTCGCCGGGCTTTATGCCCTTTATACGCTTAAATCCTATAAGCCGTCTGCCATACCCTGCTTCGGAAAATTTCAGATCCTTAAAATCCGCTGTTGCATATATCTGGATTACCTCGTCCGTTGTCCGGTTTCCTGCGTTCCTTACCTTAAGGCTGATTTCTATTTTATCACCACTGTAAGCAGCTGCCATATCCGAATACCGGATCTCTCCATAAGAAAGGCCGTATCCAAAGGGGTACATCCATCCTTCGGACACATACCTGTATGTACGTTTTCCTGCGATACGGTAATCATT
>CACZNY010000401.1 GCA_902782655.1 uncultured Lachnospiraceae bacterium | reverse complement strand
TGTCAGAAGGCAGACATTTTCAACATGGAAGGTATGACAGAACTGATCAATTGCCACATATCGTTTCAAACCGTAGCCCGCTGCCAGAAATACCTTTATATCTCTGGCCTGGGTGGCTGGATCACAGGATATGTATACTATACGCGAGGGTTCTGCTTTGACTATGGTATCGAGCACCGGTCTTTCCACTCCTGATCTTGGAGGATCCAGCACTGCCACGTCAACCCGGATGTCATGCTGCTTCGGGAGATACTCCTCCACTGCGGCAGCGATAAACTCTGCATTTGTTATCCCGTTCAGCTTTGCATTAAGCCTCGCATCCTCCACTGCTCTTTCGGATACCTCTATTCCGGTCACCTGACCGGCTTTCCTGGCAAGAAACAAAGATATCGTTCCTATTCCGCAGCACAGGTCATAAACCCTCTCCCCTCCGTTTATCCCTGCATACGCCAGAGCCTTTTCATATATTCTCTCTGCCTGCGCAGTGTTTACCTGATAAAAAGAAGAAGGCGATATCCTGAACCTGAGATCCCCCATCTGATCCATGATATATCCCTGCCCCGATATTACCCTGTACTCCTTTCCGGAGATCACGTTTGTCCTGTCAGGGTTTTCGTTCAAAACTATTGATGCCAGCCCCGGTATTCCATCAAGACTTTCCTTAAGACGCCGGATCTTTTTTTCATCGAAGTCCCTGAACGACCTTATCACGGGCACTGTCATTAATTCCCCCGTCCCAAAGGCTTTTCGGACAATAAGATGCCTGATACAGCCTGTATTCTTTTCTTCATCATAAGGTTCTATCTGACTTTCTTCACAAAAGTTAAGGAATGTTCTGAGGATCGTAGAAAACTCCGGCGGATTGAGATAACAGTCTTTCGCCTCAACGATATGATGTGTCCGTCCCGCAAAGAAGCCCGATACTATCCTGCCATCCCTGTCTCTTCCGATCGGAAACTGTGCCTTATTTCTATATCTCCAGGGTTTTTCCATTCCTATCGGAGACTCATGAGCTTCATCCAGAACCTTTGCCGGTATGCCGCCTATCCGCAAAAGACAGTTATATACCTTTTCGTCCTTAAACTCCAACTGCTTTTCATAAGACAGCTCCTGGATCGCACAGCCCCCGCAGGGCCTTGACATATCACATCTTGCCCTAACCCTGTCAACAGATTCACTTTGAATTTCCAGAAGCCTTGCAAAAGCCATATCCTTTTTTACCTTGGTAAGCTTTACCGTCACCGTATCACCCGGCAGCGCATCCTTGATAAAAAGCGGATATCCTTCTATCTTTGCTATACCTGCTCCTTCTGAAGAAAGGGCTCTCACTTCGAGCCCTTTCAATATATCATTCTTTTTATATTCTGTTTCCCTCACTCTTCCTTTTCCCCTTGCGTCCATGCTGTGGTCGGTCTGATGTTTCCTCCAAGAGGCCTGTTCATACCAAGCCACTTTCCGGACTCCTTTCCGCTTACGGCTTCAGTAAAGGTCTCAAGCTTTGCGTCTGTATTGTCTGCCAAATGCAGTGCAAAGGCTTCTATAAGTTCCGGTGTTTTCGGTGATCCGAATTCCAGCTCCCCATGGTGTGCAAGGACGCAATGCTGCAGCTCTGAGAGGAGCCTGGGAGGAAATCCCTCTATACCGGCCGCCCTTTCTGCTATCATCTCGGCACCCATGTAGATATGACCAAGCAGCTGTCCGTCATCGGTGTAATCATTTTCCGGAAACTCCGACAGCTCCCGAACTTTTCCTATATCATGGAGCATTGCCGCGGAAATAAGAAGATCATGATCCAAAGCGGTATATGCTTTCGTATAAAATTTACACAGACGGGTAACGGCAAGGGTATGCTGCATAAGCCCTCCCACAAACCCGTGGTGCACCGTTTTTGCCGCCGAGCATTTTCTGAACACACTGACAAAATCCGTGTTGTTCACAAAAAAGCTCTTCAGTAGCTCATTAAGATATGGATTCTTTACGGTATCTATCACATTCCTGAGCTGGTTATACATTCCGTCATTGTCATATGGAGACATCGGAAGGTAATCCGAAGGATCATATTCGTCGTCATCGGCCCGCCTGAGACGTCTGATATTTACCTGTATAGCGCTGTTGAAAACCGTCACATCCCCTGTGACATGTATATAATCCATCTCACTGAAATCGCCGATGCCTTCGGAGTTGGGTTCCCATATTTTTGCATCTGTATTCGC
>CACZNY010000400.1 GCA_902782655.1 uncultured Lachnospiraceae bacterium | reverse complement strand
GTACTCCGTCACCCCTTTTTTCTGAACTGAAAGACACTCCTTAAACAATTCCCTGCAGGTCTTTAAGTCCTCCGGATGGATCACGTCCCCCAGCCGGGAGTTCTCCATGAAATGCCTTATCACTCTGCGCCTTCCATCTGCCTCTCTTTCGGAAGTCTCAAGAGTATCGCTCAGAACGTTGTAATCGTACTCCGTATTATCAACGGCTTCTTCTATGAGCTTAAGCCGTTCCGTCTCCATATAGAGCTGTTCCGTGTTCCTCTGGAGCTCGGCCTGTATAAGCTTCTCATTGGTAACGTCATTCAGCACCACGAGAAATCTTTTTCTTCCCTCACTGTCCGTATAGATCCTGCCCTTATGGTAGACCCATACTATGTCATCCATAAGCCCGCGGACCCTGTAGGTCAGTTCCACGCTGTCAAAGAACATGGTCTGATTCTTTATCTGCTCCCGCACCATGGACCTGTCAAACTTATATACGAAGAGCTCGAAGCTGTTATAAAAATGTTCCCTGAAGCTCTTTTCCGAACAACCGAATATGTTAAGGAGACCGTCGCTTACATAGCCGATCTTTTCCGTCTCCGCGTCATATTCCATCACTCCCCCGGGAATATTGTCGAGGAGCATTGCCAGCATCTGTTTTGTACTGTTAAGCTCCGCTTCCAGGCTTTCGATTTTTTCCTTGTCCCTCTCAGCCATACAGAATGATTATAATTGTTTTAGGAATCCGTATCAAGAGCCGCAAGTCTTTCCGCCACGTCTGCCCCGGTAAGAGGCTCTATCACCTGATCCAGATCCCCCTCCATTATCTTTTCGAGAGAATAAAGGGTAAGGCCTATACGATGGTCCGTCATTCTGGACTGGGGGAAATTATAGGTCCTTATCTTTTCCGAGCGGTCCCCGGTCCCCACCTGGGATTTACGTAAGGAAGCCTCCTCGGCGTGGGCCTTTTCCTTATTCAGCTCATAAAGCTTTGCCCTCAGAACCTTAAAGGCCTTTGCCTTGTTTTTGATCTGGGATTTCTCATCCTGACAGGAAATGACAATGCCTGTGGGGATGTGGGTCAGTCTCACCGCGGAATCCGTGGTATTGACGCACTGTCCTCCGTTTCCCGAAGCCCTGAATACATCTATACGGCAGTCGTTTGGATCAATACTGACCTCTATCTCCGTGGCTTCCGGCATGATGGCCACCGTCGCCGTGGAGGTGTGTATCCTGCCTCCGGACTCTGTCTCCGGCACTCTCTGCACTCTGTGGACACCGCTTTCATACTTTAATTTTGAATAGGCGCCCTTTCCGTTTATCATAAAGCTCACAAATTTGAAGCCGCCGATCCCCGTATCCTCCACATCGGTGGTCTCTACGGAAAATCCGTTTTTCTCCGCGTATTTCACATACATGCGGTAAAGACTGGAGGCGAATAATGCAGCCTCCTCTCCTCCCGCTCCGGCTCTTATCTCTATTATCACATTCCTGTCGTCGTCCGCATCCTTCGGGATCAGTAAGAGCTTCAGTTCCTTTTCCAGCTCCGGCCTTCTTTTAAGGGCATCGTTCAGCTCCTCCTTTGCAAGGGCCTTTAATTCCGGATCCTCCTCGGTCTTCACCATTTCCTCCGCGTCGGAAATGGCCTTTTCATTTTCCTCGTAACTGCGGTAGGACTCCACAACGGGAGATAGTTTTCCCTGCTCCTTCAGCAATTCCATATAGAGTTTGGAGTCGTCCGCTGTCCCCGGATTATTTAACCTCTCGGTTATCTCCTCGTATTTTAAGACTGTTTCTTTAAGCTTTTCAAACATTTCACTACTCTTTCGTTGCCGGAATAATCCTTCAATACTTCAATATGCCCGAAGCCTTTGTTCTCCAGTATCTCCCGGACTTCACTGCCCTGCCCGGCGCCGATCTCAAGGATAAGGCTCCCTCCGTCAAAAAGATGTTCTCCCGCTTCTAAAGCTATCCTTCTGTAAAATGAAAGACCGTCCTCTCCTCCGTCCAGAGCGTTTTCAGGCTCGTGAAGACGGACCTCCTCCATTAGTCCCTCTATATCCCCTGTCCTGATATAGGGAGGATTACAGAGAATATGGTCAAACTTTCCGGTTATCCCGCTGAACATATCACTTTTAACAAGTTCCGGCGTCAGTCCCAGATTCTCCGCGTTTCTCTTTGCAAGGGCAAGGGCCTCATCGGAGATATCCGCTCCCACTCCTCTTATATCGTTTTTGTATCTCATGAGGGAAAGCAGGATGCAGCCGCTTCCCGTACACATGTCCAGCACATCCGCCCCGTCGTTTATATCCATAAGGGCTTCTTCCACCAGGAATTCCGTGTCGATCCTTGGTATCAGCACTCCGGGTGAGGTGAAAAAGTTAAGGCCCATAAAGTCCGTTTCCCCGGTGATAAGCTGCAGCGGGATACGGCTTCTCCGTTTTTCGATCAATTCCCTGAAGCTCTTTTCATCCTCCGGATCCAGTTCCTCTTCCCCCTCAGCGAGAAAAAAGGTGAGATCCTTCCCGGTCACGTGCGAAAGAAGCAGTTTGACATCGGTCTCATGCTCTGAAATACCCGCCCCGGCCAGTATTCTGTTTCCGTATTCAAGCCCTTCCCTATAGTTCATTCCCGAAGTTGTCCTTCAGATACTTTTTCCAGTCAAATACAGCATCCACCGATGCTATCCCAACCCTTATCATATCATCATCCGGCTCCGCCGTTGTAAGCTTCTGCATCATTAATCCCGGCGCCGAAAGAGATCTCACCACCGGATTATTGCTCCTGCCCGCCAGCCTTATAAATTCATAGGCAACTCCCGCTATAAGTGGTATCAGTATTATGCGGAGAGCGGTACGCATCAGCCTGTTGGGGGTATCAATAAGGGAGAAGAAGATGATTGACACCACCATTACATAGAGAAGGAAACTGGTGCCGCATCTCCTGTGCTCTCTGGAAGCTTCACGCACGTTTTCAAGGGTCAGCGGATTTCCCGACTCCAGACAGTTTATACACTTGTGCTCTGCCCCATGATAACGGAATACCCTTTTTATATCCTCCATCATGGATATGCACTTGATATAGATAACAAAGATCACAAGCCTTATAACGCCCTCGATGAGGGCAAGGAGATGGGGGGATGCGATCCATTTTGAAAAAATAAGGGAGAGATAATAGGGTATTATCATAAAGAGACCCAGAGCCAGAAAAATGGAAATGATCATTATGATGACCGTCATGATCCCCAGGCTGCTCTCATGCTCCTTATCCGTCACAACCTTTACCCCGTCACTTCCTTCGTCCTTCTTATTTTTCTTCCCTTCCTTTTCCTCCTCGGCAAAAAAGTCCGCAGAGATATTAAGGGCCTTCATCCCCAGCACCAGAGAGTCCACAAAGCCCGCTATCCCCCGGAGTATGGGTATGTTCTTCACGGCTTCCGAAGGGATTATGCCCTTATACACTCCCTTTACCACGGCCATTTCCCCGTCCGGCTTCCTGACAGCCACGGCGTAATCCTCTTTATTTCTCATCATCACGCCTTCCATGACTGCCTGGCCGCCTATCCCGGAGTATTTAGCATTACAAGACTGTTCTTCTCTTCCCATGTCCTTCCTTTCCGTTCAAAGGCTTTCATTTTATAAAATAAAGCCGTCACCTCCGGGTGACGGCTTAAGCATCTCTTTTTCTTATGCTTCCTTAATGCCATACTTCTTATTGAACTTATCTATCCTGCCGTCAGCACGGGTAGCCTTCTGCATTCCCGTATAGAAAGGATGGCACTTCGAGCAGACTTCAACCCTGATCTCTTCCTTTGTGGAGCCTGTCGTGAAAGTATTTCCGCAGTTGCATGTTACCTTTGCCTGATAGTATTTAGGCTGAATTTCCTGATTCATGTTCCTCACCTTTCCTCCGTAGATTACCAACCCACGGTTCATCAATATTCAACGCGCTGTTTCCGAACAGCCCTCAAATAATATCATAGCCCCGTTGAAAAATCAATAGTCAGTTTAAGGCTGCCCATTTATCACATATTTCCCGAGTCTTTCAAGGGCCTCGGTGAGAAGGCTCCGGGGCAGTGCCACATTTATCCGCACCGCATCCTCCCAGGCAAAGGCCCGGCCGTCCTGAAATTTAACTCCCACGTCCCAGCCTTTTTTTATGAATTCATCAAGGCTCATGCCTCTTTTCTTCAGGAACCCGCTGCAGTCCATAAAGAGCATGTAGGTGCCTTCCGGCATGGTGACCCTGCAGCCCTCGAAATTACTGTTTATGAAGTCGGAAGCATATCTTAGATTTCCCTCCAGATATTGAAGAAGCTCCCGGAGCCATTCACGTCCTTCGGGCGCGTAAGCCCCGATAAGGGCGTGCATGGAGAGAACATTCATCTCATTGTAATGGGTCACATTTCCGCGTCTGACGATCTTTCTGCGAAGAGACGGATCGAAGATTATGTGATAGCTTCCGATAAGTCCAGCGAGATTAAAGGTTTTGGACGGGGCATAAAGACCAATGGTCCGCGAATGCGCATCCTCATTGATCATTAAGGTCGGGATATGCTCATGGCCGGGAAGTACAAGATCCGACCAGATCTCGTCACTGATAACGGTACAGTCATTCTTCCGGAAGACCTCCATGGCGGCCTCCGTTTCCCATCTTTCCCATACCCTGCCGGTGGGATTATGCGGGGAACAGAAGATAACAAGCTGGACCCCGTTCTCCTTTATCTTCTTATCCATATCCTCGAAGTCCATGCGCCAGATCCCCTTTTCATCCTGTTTAAGGGGGCTAAGCACACTCCTCCGGCCGGTGCACCTTAAGTCGGACAGAAAGCCTAAGTAGGTGGGACTATGGAGGAACACCGGATCCCCGGGTTCCGTAAGGGTCTCGATACAGGTTATGATACAGCCATGGACGCCGTTCTCATATCCGATATGCTTCTTTTCCAGGCCCCGGAAGCCGTGAAGTTCCTTCTGCCACCTTATGATGCTGTCATAGTACTCATCCGAGGGAAGGAAGTAGCCGTAGAGCGGATGGCTGATCCTCTTCTCCAGCGCAGCGGTGATACCCGGGCTGGTCTCAAAATTCATGTCGGCGACCCACATGGGGATCTCGCTGAATCCCGGAAGTGCGCTGTCAGGCTCCGCGCCCCAGACCTTTCTTCCAATGCCGTCAATCGCTGCGGCATCAAAGCCCTTCCTCTCTATTATTTTGTCAAAATCAAATTTATTGTCCATAAGATCCTGAATATGCAATGGGGATGATGAAATGATTTTTTGCTTATTTATCACCCCTCATCAGTCAGCCCTTCGGGCTGCC
>CACZNY010000399.1 GCA_902782655.1 uncultured Lachnospiraceae bacterium | reverse complement strand
GCCGTAATGGCCAGAGCCATGCACACTCCCACTGTAGCCATTTCATGAAGCATGGCCGACATATCTGCCGGATCAGCCATAGCCGTAAGGAAGGGGAAATACGGTGTTATCTCTCCGTGCCACAGATGCTCGAAGGCAAGCAGGATCACTCCTCCCCAGAGCATATAGGTGAGCCACTTAAGCTTCCTGCTTAACGGGATATGCGGCGCCTCTTCATTCCCGCTTCCCGTCTCAAGAGCCAATGCTTCCTTTTTCTCCTCTGCCTTTTCCACAGCTGTGACGATCACAGCTTCAGCCGCAGATACCAAAAAACACGCCATTTCAAATCCCTCCTGTTCATCATTTATTATATTGCTGTTCATTCCATCAGTCAGGAAAGCAGTGCCGCCAAAGCCTTCATCCGTCCCGTCGCTCTGTCTCTTCTCCGGGCATGCCGCCTGTAAAAAAGTCTGCCGTATATCCGCCTGATGTCACGATCAGAAAAAGAATGTGACAGTACTTAGCTTATCACATTCTTTTTCAAAATTACAACACTGCGCGGAAAAATCAGGAAAATCCTGCGTCCGGGTTTTATGCCTCTACCTTCGGAAGCTTCGCAAGAGACTCGGCTATCTGCTCATCTGTCGGGATCTCATCCGTCATCTCTCCGTTATTATACTTCTCATAAGCCACGAGGTCGAAATATCCCGTGCCTGTAAGACCGAATACGATAGTCTTCTCCTCTCCCGTCTCCCTGCACTTAAGCGCCTCGTTAATGGCGACTCTTATCGCATGCGAGCTCTCGGGAGCCGGAAGTATGCCCTCTACTCTTGCAAACTGCTCGGCCGCCTCGAATACCTCGGTCTGCTCCACGCTCACGGCCTCCATGTATCCGTCAGCATAAAGCTGGGAAAGGATGGAGCTCATGCCGTGGAACCTGAGTCCTCCCGCATGGTTTGCCGAAGGGATGAAGCTGCTGCCGAGAGTATACATCTTGGCCAGAGGGCAGATCATTCCGGTGTCGCAGAAATCATATGCATACTTTCCTCTGGTGAAGCTAGGGCAGGAAGCGGGCTCTACTGCTATGATCCGGTAATCAGCCTCTCCTCTAAGCTTCTCTCCCATGAAGGGAGCTATGAGTCCTCCAAGGTTCGAGCCGCCTCCGGCACAGCCTATTATCATATCCGGATGAATGCCATACTTATCAAGCGCGGCCTTTGTCTCAAGGCCAATAACCGACTGATGGAGCAGCACCTGGTTCAGCACGCTTCCAAGCACATACCTGTAGCCCGGATTCTTTGTCGCGACCTCTACGGCCTCTGATATCGCGCATCCAAGGCTTCCTGTTGTGCCAGGATGCTCCGCGAGTATCTTCTTTCCTATCTCCGTAGTCTCAGAGGGAGAAGGCACTACCGACGCTCCGTAGGTCCTCATCACCTCGCGGCGGAAGGGCTTCTGCTCATAGGAAACCTTAACCATGAATACCTTGAGATCAAGGCCAAGGTAAGCGCAGGCCATGGAAAGAGCCGTGCCCCACTGTCCAGCTCCGGTCTCCGTGGTCACTCCCTTAAGCCCCTGCTTCTTTGCGTAATAGGCCTGGGCTATGGCGGAATTCAGCTTGTGGCTTCCGCTGGTATTATTGCCCTCAAACTTGTAATAGATCTTTGCGGGAGTCTGAAGCTTCTCCTCCAGACAGTAAGCCCGCACCAGCGGCGAAGGCCTGTACATCTTATAGAATCCCCTGATCTCCTCGGGTATCTCCACGAAGGGAGTATCGTTATCCAGCTCCTGATCCACCAGCTCGTCACAGAAGACAGGCGTAAGCTCTTCTTTTGTAAGAGGCTTTCCCGTGCCGGGATTAAGGAGCGGTGCGGGTTTATTCTTCATATCAGCCCGCAGGTTGTACCATGCCTTTGGCATCTCGTTTTCTTCCAGATAGATCTTGTAGGGTATCTTGTTGTCTGCCATCTTTTTGTCCTCCTTATGTTTTTTAATGGCGCTCTTCCTGCAGGGAATAAAAAAACCTGTCCCTGCAATGTTACATGCTGGGACAGGTAATATACCTGCGGTGCCACCCGGCTTGACGTATATGATACGCCCTCTTAGCGCATACGCATACAGCCCTTGCTGTACTGAATATGCCGAATTTTGTTTACGGAGATTCAACGCTCCGTCTCCCATACTCTGTCTGCTTTTGCAGCATTTCCGGTCGCCCTCTGGAGTCCATTCAGCAAAACACTTGCCGCCGCGCTCTCACCATCCGCAGCTCTCTCATCGCAAGGAGGAATCGCCTACTCACTCTCCATCAACGGTTTATCGAAGTTTAACACGGCTTTTTTATCCATGTCAACTGTTTTTTT
>CACZNY010000398.1 GCA_902782655.1 uncultured Lachnospiraceae bacterium | reverse complement strand
GAGGAAAATGAGGCTGTATCTGTGCTGAAACCATTATCTGTCTTTCATATCCCTGTCAAAATAGGAGATTCAGAGGCTGAGATGCTGTTTGTCAAGATGAGTACTGAGTAGACTTCAGTATTATCTCTCTCATAGGCCCCACGAGATAGAGGCTTCCGCAGATCAGAACTGCCGCATCACTTCCATGCTGCAGTTTTTTTATTGTTTCATATGCATTTTCCGGAGAATCAGATACTATTATCTCATTCGAGGCCTGCATCCCGTGTATCACCTGAGCGAGCTCATCTGCTCCAAGGCTTCGCGGATTAGGCACCTCACACACGATCACTCTCTCAGACAGCGGCAGCAGATATGACAGCATCTTCTCATACTGCTTATCTCTCAATATGCCCGTACAAAGAATAAACTTCCTGCTGCCAAAGCATTCCCTTACAGTTTCCGCCAAAGCCTCAGCCCCATCTTCATTATGTGCACCGTCCACGATGATCATCGGTTCAAAAGAGAGTATCTCAAATCTTCCCGGCCATTTTGCCAGCCGGACACCTTCATATATACACTCGTCCGATATACCGAACACCTCTTTTCCGCCGCACCTGATCTTCCTCAGAAGGTGGATCGCCTGTATGGCTAACGCTGCATTATATGCCTCATACGTTCCCGCCATGGCCGTGATGTACCTACGGCCTGATAAGACGAATTCCTGACCGGTGATGCGGGATGGCGGGCTGCCGCGCAGTACCTTTCTTTTCGAGGGCAATCCTGCTATATATAGCTCGGCCTTCTGTTCCGCGCATCTCTTTTCATATACCTCCATAACTTCCTGTTTTCCGGGATATACTATGACTCTTCCGCAAGGTTTTATTATAGCTGCTTTCTCTGAGGCTATAAGCTCCAGAGTATCACCGAGATACTGCATATGATCAAAACCTATCTTTGTGATCACGGTAAGCGCCGATCTGCTTATTACGTTTGTGGCATCAAGTCTTCCTCCCAATCCCACTTCAAGGATCACCCCGTCAACTCCCTTATCCTTGAAAAAACAGAATGCCATTGCAAGCACCAGCTCAAACTCCGACGGGCTTCCCAGACAATGCTCCCTCATATACTCCGCCTGATTGCGTACCATTGTTGCATAATACGCTACTGCCTCATCCGATATCTCTTCTTCGTTGATCCTTATCCTCTCGGAGAACCTGCTAAGCTCAGGAGAAGTATAAAATCCCATCCTGTATCCCGCCTGCTCCATTATGGAAAGAATATAAGCTGAAACACTGCCCTTTCCGTTTGTACCGGCTATATGTATTATCGTGAGCTCTTCCTGGGGATCTCCCAAAAGATTCATAAGCGTACGGATATTGTCCAGTCCCAGCTTCGATCCGAAGGCTGCCGTTTCCCGGATATATTCCATTGCCTCCTTATAGGTCATGACAGATGAGTCCGTATTGCGGAACCGGAAAGAATCCTGGACACAGCCATCATCAGAAGCACATTTACAGGCAGCATGATCAGAACCTTAACTATACGCTGTAAAAAAATGACAATGAAGCTGTTGCCATAAAGGATCATAAGCCAAATGGGATTAAGTATCAATGATACTGCCACGGTATCAAGTATTACCGCAAGAAGGATGCGCCGCTTACTGCAGTCCTTATGAAGAACAGCTCCGTAGATCACCCCCTGGACAATTGAAGAAATGGTAAAGCCTGGAAAGAACGCACCTGTGGGCCTTACTATATAGCAAAGGATATCTGACAGTCCACCCAGAATGCCGCCGTACAGCGATCCGAACAGTATGCCCTCCGCCGCCACCGGCACAAACTGAAGTCTTATCTCTGAAACCTGTGAAATCGGTATCTTAAAGAAGCCAAGTATCACGGATACAGCCAAAAGCATGGCAGATATGGTCAATCTTTGTATAGCCTTTCTCTGCATTATAAGATCCCTGTTATATCTCTGATCCGCTCTAAGCCGGTATCTTTCATATATCTCTCTATCCCATCGATTATCCTGATCGTGATATCAGGCTCGGCAAAGTTCATCATTCCAACCCCAACCACAGAGGCTCCCGCCATCATAAGCTCCACCGCATCTTCGTATGAAGCCACCCCTCCCATACCGATGACCGGAATTTTCACGGCATGACTCGCTTCATACACCATTCTTACTGCGACGGGATGAATCGCCGGTCCCGAAAGGCCTCCGGTCTTATTGGCAAGGACAAAGCTCCTCCTGTAAATATCGATCTTCATAGCGGTCAATGTATTTATCAGCGATATACCGTCCGCTCCGCCCTCTTCAGCCGCCCTCGCCATATCAGCTATGCTGGTGACATTCGGTGTAAGCTTCATAATGACCGGCTTTTTTCCCGCCTTTGCCTTGCATTTTTTTGTGATATCCGTAAGCATATCCGGATCGGTGCCAAACTGTATGGCGCCCTGTTTCACATTAGGACATGATACATTTATTTCAAACATCGAGACCCTTCTGTCTTCAGAAAGCCTCTCGAGCACCGCTTCATATTCCTCTTCACTATGGCCGCATACATTTACGATAACAGGTACATCAAAAGCCTCCAGGAATCCAAGATCACGCTCAATAAAGACATCCACTCCCGGGTTTTGCAGGCCTATAGCATTCATCATACCGGACGGAGTCTCTGTAACCCTCGGCGTAGGATTACCCTCCCAGGGTTTATCAGATACACCCTTTGTAGTGACAGCTCCAAGTCTCCCAAGATCGACAAATCCGGAGTATTCCATTCCGGAGCCGAAAGTGCCTGATGCTGTCGTTATGGGATTCTTCAGTGTATATCCGGCAAATTCTACTGTAAGATCAATCATATCCTTACCTCTGATGCTTCGAAGACCGGCCCTTCCGTACAGATCCTGGCATTATGGACATTGCTGTGCGGGTCCCTTTCCTCTGTTCTGACCACACATCCCAGGCAGACACCAATACCGCAGGCCATATGCTCCTCCAGGCTTATATACGCAGGTATCTTCTTTTCACAGGAATACTTTTTCACCGCAGAAAGCATGGGAAGAGGACCACAGGCATATATCAGTCCCGGAGCAACACCGGTCTCTTTAACTGCATCCAGTACATTTCCCCGGACACCCTCAGATCCGTCGTCTGTTGATATTACGACCTTTATACCGCACGAGATGAAATCATCCGCAAGAAAATGCATGAGGCTGCTGTCCCTGTATCCGAGAAAAGCTGTGCAATGTGCGCCATATCCCGCCTCTGACAGCCTTTTTGCCAGGAATAACAGGGATGGCGCCCCAAGACCTCCGCAAAGGAGAACGGTTTCCCGCCCCCCTGTCGTTTTGGAATCATAAGGGTAGCCCTTTCCGAAGGCTCCTCCAAGATACAGCATATCCCCCGGATCACAGGATGCTATCCGGCTCGTTCCCCCTCCCGCAGCTCTGAATACTATCCGAAGGGTCTGATCCGATGCATCCGCTACACAGAGAGGCCGCCCCAAAAGCCTGGCCCCATCAGGCGGATATACCATAACGAACTGTCCGGGCTCCGCAGGCACCGCCAGCTCCACTCCGAAGGTCATACTGTATATTTCAGGAGCAATCTGCTCCTTTCGTAAAATCTCTGCTTTTTGCTTTATATTATGGTTCACTGTGCCATCCTGTATATCTTCACGATATCTGACGCATTAAGCGGTCTGATCCTTGAAAGTCTGACTGTATCATCCATGGTAGCATGCATGGCGAGAGCCTTAAGATCTTCGTCAGAAGGATCCTTCAATCCCAGTTCGGACAAAGATACAGGCATCCCTATCTCTTTGAAGTAGCTTTCAGTTGCATTTATCCCCAGTGCGGCAGCCTGAAGGTCATTCGAGGTCTCTATCCCCCATACATTCCTTGCATATCTTGCAAACCGGCTCACGGCATCCTCATAAAGATATCTTGCCCATGACGCCCATACAGCTGAAAGCGTGGCTCCGTGCGTATAATCATATTTTGCGGAAAGAGCCATGCCTATCTTATGCACGGAAAAATCCTTACCACGTCCCAGTTCCGTGATATTATTGTGAGAAACGGAGGACGCCCACCATATTTCTGCCATCGCATCATAATCTGTACGATCCTTTAGCACGATCCGCCCGTTATCCCTTACGGCACGTATCACTCCCTCCGCAATAGAGTCAGTCAGGTCGCATTTTATATCCGGTATGAAATATCTCTCCAGAGTATGCATCATGATATCCACTATACCGTTTTTAAGCTGCCAGTCAGGCAGACTGTCGGCCATGGAAGGATCCATTATTGCGAAAACGCAGCGGTTATATTCCGAATTGAGCCCCAGCTTTTTACCCTCTGCCTCATTAGTAAGCACGGCTGAATCACTCATCTCCGAGCCTGCTGCAGGTATCGTAAGAATGGCTGCAACCTTCAGGGATTTTTCGACAGGAGCCTTTTTGGTCCATATATCCCAAAGCCTGCTGTCCGGATTGGCTGCCCCGTGCGCGATACCCTTTGCAGTATCTATTACCGAGCCTCCTCCCACCGCCAGGATCATATCCGCCTTGAAATCCTCAGCTTTTTTCACTCCCTCCTCTGCATGGGACAGCGTTGGATTCGCTTTTACTCCCCCGAAAGACTCATGGGCTATCCCTGATTCGTCCAGTGACCTTTCGACCCGTGACAGAAGTCCTGATTCCCTGATACGTTCAGAGCCGTATACTATCAGCACTTTCCCCGCCCCGCATCTTTTTACCTCTCCGCCGGACTGAGATACCGTGTCTTTTCCGAATATTATCCTTGTTGGTGCATGAAAAGTGAAGTTCTGCATGGATATAACCTCCTCATCTGTAAACTGCCGGTTTATATCTGACCAGGTTTGTAATAAGCCTATCCTGCGGCGCGGAGCTATCCCTGCGGATAAGCGGCCAAAGGACGGTCGTTAACGTTTTCCGGCTATACCGATGTACTGCTGCCTGTATATATTATCCTGCCGTTTGATATGGTATACCTTACCCTGCCGTGCAGCGTCATGCCTGTAAACGGAGTGTTTTTTGATTTCGAGTGCAGATCCTCCTCAGATACTGTCCATACCGCTTTCGGATCAAAGATCACAAGATCTGCGGGCTTCCCGATACTCAGATCTCCAGCGGGTATACCATAAAGCCTTGCCGGATTTACACTCAT
>CACZNY010000397.1 GCA_902782655.1 uncultured Lachnospiraceae bacterium | reverse complement strand
GGGGGCAGAGTGGCTTTCATTTGTGACCGGGCTTTTTGCGGCAGAGATCGAAAACGCAGCCGGGTGAGAACAAAGGTTTTTCACCGGCGGACCGGGATCACCATACTGACACGCGGTTTTCGGGGGCAAGGTACATATTGTCCCCTTCTTTTACATCATAGGTCTCATAAAATTCATCAAACTGCTGGACGGAAACGTTGGTCCGAAGGTATCCGAGGGGATGGCTGTCCTGCTGAAGGGTGGCGAGCTCCTGACTGTAATAGCTTATTTCGAGGTTCAGGGACGCATATTTTCTGAAGAAAGCATCATAATCAAAGTTTTTCTCCTTTTCTGCCATCTTAAGGGCGCACTGCAGTCCCGTGATATCGGCGAGCATTTCGGTGTCTATACTCTTTCCGGTTACATGGTAGCCTTCGAAGGGGACTATGGTATCGAGATAGGCATCCAGCTTATCTACCTTGCTGTCGAAGATCTTCCTGTCTTCCTCCTTCCACCAGTTTTTCAGATTGCCCTCAGCATCGTATCTCGTGCCGTTTGAGTCGAAGGAGTGGGATATCTCGTGGCCTACCCAGAAACCCGCTATGGAAGCATAAAGCTCCTCCGTGTCCATGTCCCTGCTGTAAAAGGGCTCCTGCATCATACCGAGGTTGATATAGATGCAGTTGTTCTGGGGGGAATAGGAGGCATTGCATTCGAGGGTGTTTTGTTCTGCTGCCCAGCGTTCCCTGTCAACCTCCCTGCCGGGTTTTTCTTCATCGATGCCGGCTTTGAATATCGAGATATCCCGCATTGCCTCATAAAGAGTGCAGCCGTCAAGGGACAGACCGGAATAATCAGTCCAGCTTTCAGGATAGAGGGCGTATATCCCGATGGCATCAAGCTTTTTGATGGCGTAGTCGATGGAGTCGCGGGAGGCCCAGGAATTATCCGAAAGCATTTCCCTGTAGGTATCTATAACGCCTTCGCAGAGCTCCTCCATTTTTTTCTTATCCTCTGCTGATCCGTACTTTTGCACATAGACCCTCTGGAGGGGCTCGCTCAGCATATCGGAAAGGTCATCGTAGGCTTTTTCCTCTTCCGTGTACCAGTAGGAGGTTTCGTAGCACTCGTTGTTTGTGTCAAGCTCAAAGTCGGAAGCCTCTCTGTCAGTGTATTTTCCGAGATCCAGCAGGGCATGGATATAAACGATGCTCCGTATCGCTTCCAGATTATCCTCAATATAGATCTCGTTCAGATACTTAAGATAGTCCGGCTCGGAAACGAGATAAACCCCGTCGTATTTTAAGTGCTGGACCTCTATAAGGTCTGCCAGCGGGAAATTGCCCGTAAGCCCTTCAAGCTCCCCGAAGGTCATCGGATTATTCGCTCTTTCCACATAATCATCCCTCAGCATCACTTCGTTTGAAGGCAGGTGATCCGCCAGCTTTTCCTCAAGGGAGTATGCCTCGTCCAGCATTTTTTTTGCGGTTTTCTTATCCATGCCAAGCCTTTTTGCATAATAAAGGAACATCTTTTCATTATAGGAGGCTGTCATGTCTCCGTATTCGGTGCGCTTTTTGTATTCCGCGGAATCCTCCAGAAGAAGAGCCTCGGGATCCACAAAGACCGCATAATGCGTGGAGTCGGTGTAGGCGGAATCCACGCTGAGGCTTATAAAATTCACAAGGAAGATGAGGGCATCCTCGGTCATAAGGTAATCCGTAAGAGCGGCAAGGCTTTTGGCTTCAAGCACCGGATCCGTCAGCTTTTTAAGATCCTTAAAGCCGACCTCGTCCCGGTCCTCCCAGTCCAGAAGAATATCGTACATATCCTGTACAAGCTCTGCCTCCTTTCCTTCAAGGCTGTCATCCTCAAGAAGCTTCATTGCGCGCTCGTCTATCGTATTCGAGGCATCGGCGTAGTTGTTCCAGACTGAGTAGCCCTCGACGTATTTCTTCTTCAGGGCAAGCTCCCTGCCGGCATAGAGATGGAAGTCTTCCCTGGGATCCTCCGGAGAGTTTACGGTCAGGTTTTCCGTAAGATCCGTATCAAGCCAGGGGGATCCGGCGGAAAGGCCCTCCGTGGCTTCAGTCCCGAGAGTATCCTTTATAAGAGTATTGAAGGCCAGAGGATAATCCAGCGTCAGACAAAAAGTAAGGATGATGGTTATGATGATACGAATGATATCAAATGTGACCATATATAGCTCCTCCGATCCCGGGCTTTATCTTGCAACATTTTTTCCTGAATGGTACCATCTTTGTATCATTACATACAGATTTTTGTCAATGGAGGCGATATATGGACTATGCAAAGGCATCT
>CACZNY010000396.1 GCA_902782655.1 uncultured Lachnospiraceae bacterium | reverse complement strand
CCTTTTGTCAAGTGCTACGGGCAATGTCTCCAAGGCCATACTGGTCGTAAGGAAGATACCCATTCATACCGACGAATTCGGGCAGGATACCATAGACCAGATCGCAGTAGATGATATAAAGGGAGTCATAAATGACATGGCCGGAGCACCTGAGGAGATGGGAAAAGGAGGCCTGAACCATGAGCTCATGGAGATCGCGAGGCAGAGCCTTAAGAACGGTAAGACAGCCTCCTTTGACAAGATAGCCAAAAAGGCTGAGGCCAGGCATTTTATCGCACTTGAGCTGCAGTATAATCCTACAAGCATAAGATTTGATACCACTGCAGGCCGGCAGATGAATTACAGCGGTGAAGCCGGGTCTCCCCAGGTGCAGCAGTATACGGCTCCTGCTTCCACGACACTGTCCTGTGAGCTTTTGTTTGACAATGTAAATAACATGGATGCTTTCATGGTAGGAGATAATCCTATAACGGGAATGACCGCGTCAAATATCAAGAATGCGGCAATGAGCGCATTTAAAGGAGAATACAGCGTGCAGCGGCAGATGGAGGGACTGATCTCCCTGCTCAGCGTCCCATCGGCAAGACATGTGATCTTCTACTGGGGAGCAATGTGCTTCCGCGGTGAGGTGACAGAGGTCACAACGAAATATACGATGTTTAATAAAAAGGGATATCCCATAAGAGGCACGGCAGGCATACAGATAAGACAGGGTGACGGAAGTCCGGGTGCCCGTGAGCCGGATCTGGCATACAGATATGATGACAGCTACTGGGATGATTCCTTTAAGAAAACCTTTACCGATGAGGGTAAAGGACAGTCAGCATGGAAGGCTGCAACCAACAACAGTTTATTAAACCTTAAGCTTTAAGACAAAGGGGGAAGAGATATGCAATTACCCAGTTTAGGTTCTATAGCGGGAGCTGCAGGAAATACCCTGAAGGACAACGTCGGAGTCATAGAGAAGGCGATCATAGAGGTCATAGACCTGAGATATAAGGATGAACCGAAAAAACAGGACGCTCCGCAGGTTCAGAAAAAAAGCGTGTCAGGCATCAAGGGGGCACTGTCTAATGACAGGGCGGGCACTGCCATGGTAAACAAGGGGCTTTTTACCGGTGTCGTAGGAGATATGAAATTCAGCCCCCATTCCGGCGAATATTCAAAGCTCCTAAGGGACGGCATAGTGAACAATGACGATGTACAGCGGGTCAAGGACAGCTACGTAAGGATAGTCGAGAATACCATGGATCAATATTTAGACCGTGGAAGGAAGTATTTTACTGTCCAGTTTAATCCGTCAACACTGCAGCTCTCAGGACATGCCGGAGGCCTGGTAAGAAGACTGAGCTACGAAAAGGAGGACAGGGATAAGGACGGAAAAGAGGATCACAGCGCAAGCTATGCGCCGGGCACGACTTCGATCATCATGTCGGTCAGTCTTTTCTTTGATGCAAGCGATCCTCAGAATGACTTCCTGGATGACAAGCTTACAATGAATCCGACCAGCGTGCTTACGGGGGGCGCAAAGGCAGTGATGACCGCCATGGGGAATAAGAAGACCTCGGTACAGACGGAGGTAGAGGGGTTCATAGGAGCCCTGAGGAATCCCAAGACAAGGATAATGACCTTCAACTGGGGTAAAATATGCTATTCCGGAGTGCTGAGAAGCGTCGGCGTCAACTATACGATGTTCAGCCCCAACGGAAATCCCGTAAGAGCAAACGTGGATCTTTCCATGGTCTGCGCAGACGATGATCAGTGGCCTCATACTCTGGCAGTCTGGCAGTCCAGATATGCGCATGATTTCTCCAAGGGAAGCGAGAGCTTCGTGAAAACAGAGCAGAAGATGGGGAGTCTGCTGAATTTCTGATCTGATGAGCCTTATCGGATAACGGAAAAAAACATAAACGTTCGGGATTTTTTATGGCAGATTTTAATTTCGGTGATCTGAAAAAACAATATGAGATGTTCAGGGAACCCAAGGTTGTCGTTACCATAGACGGAAATGATCTCAAGGATGACGGCGGCCTTACGGTCTCTTCCGTAGAGGTGGAGGTCACCGGGGGATATGAGGCGTCTATCGCCACGGTGACACTGGCGGGCTGCTATGATAAGGACACGAGGAGCTTTGATATCAAAAAGACAAAGCAGTATCTGTATATGGGCTCGTCCATCATCATCTATCTCGGCTACGGCCCTGCGGTGAGGGAGGTCTTCAGGGGATTCATAGCGAGGGTGCATTTCATGATCCCCAATTTATCGGATGAGGATGTGCCGTCGATAGAGCTTACCTGTATGGACGTGAAGGGTCTGCTTATGGCGAACAGGCACTCGAAGAGGCTCAAGTCACAGTACTACAGTGATGCGGTCAAGGAGGTTCTCGAAGCTAATTCCTTCATAATGCAGAAGGACTCAAAGGGGGGTAACTTTACAGAGCTTATTATAAACAATACTCCCGACAAGCCCCAGGGAGCACCGGGAGGGGGAGGCGGAGGACAGCAGAAGACCACCGATAAGAGAGTAGAGATGGTGGAGGAGAGCGACTATGATTTCATAGTCAAGGCCGCAAAGAAATATAATTTTGAATTCTTTATCGTCGGCAGCAACCTTTATTTCATCGAAGCCAAGAAGAACACCACTCCCCTCATAGAGCTGAATCCCATGATGGGGCTGATAGACCTTGATATAGGCTATGACATGACCGGACTCGTGAAGTCGGTGGTGGTAAGGAATATAGACATGGAGCAGGGCAAATACATCGGCAATAAGCTGCAGAGCAAGTCCAAGATATCCATGGGAAACAAGGCCAAGCCCTTGGTCGAGAACCAGTCTCTGGTCTATATAGATCCTACGACCGACAGCAAGGAGGAGGCGGGCTACAGGGCGGCATATCTTATGAACAGCGTGGATTACCGGCTGGGAAGCGTCACCGGTGTCTTCGTGGGAATGCCGGAGATAATCCCGGGGAGATTCGTCACCCTGAAGGAT
>CACZNY010000395.1 GCA_902782655.1 uncultured Lachnospiraceae bacterium | reverse complement strand
CCCTATCCTTCCCATGAAGTCAGAGGAAAAGCACCAAAAGTTCATGCTTGTTGCCGAGTCTCCGGAAAGAGCTGTCCAGGTTTTCCCGTCATCCTCCGTATATTCTGCACCTGTTCCGGCCTTCCTTATCTTTGTCCGCTCTACGACTTCCTCCAAAAGCTGCTCGGAGGAAACTGAACAAATGCCCCTCGACACCGTACCGTTGTCGGTCAGAGTATTTCTAAGCTCGTAAGCCACCATGGCATAATGCCCGTCTGTGGTACCGGAAAGAAAATCATAAGCCTGCCTGAATGCATCACGTCCGTAAAAATCATCTGCATTTATCACGGCAAAGGCTCCTTTTATCTTATCCCTTGCAGAAAGCACCGCATGGGCAGTTCCCCAGGGTTTTTCCCTTCCCCCCGGCACCGAGAATCCCTCCGGAATATCCTCCAGAGCCTGGAATGCATACTCTGTCTTTATATGGCCGTCAAGCCTGTCCCCTATTTCCTTCCGGAAAATCTCAAGATTCTCCCGCTTAATTACAAATATGACCCGGTCAAAGCCTGCCTGTACGGCATCATAGATTGAAAAATCTATGATCTTGTCTCCTTCCTCATCCACATGATCTATCTGCTTCATCCCGCCGTACCGGCTTCCCATACCGGCAGCCATAATGAGCAGGGTTATTCCATCTGCCATGTTCAGAATAAACTCCTTTCCTTGATCTGGATCTCAATATCTTTTTCCTCGCATATTCTTGAAAGCTCACGGCTCACCACCGAATCAAGGCTTGCCATCTCTCCTATATGTATCTTCCTTGGATGCACTCCCGAAAGGATCTTACCTATGTCGGAGCTCATCTTGTCATACTTCCAAAGCCTCCACTCAAACTCAGCCGCAGCATCTGTACTCTTGGTCATCATGGAAAGCACATTACCCACTGTTCCGGCATACTCCTCATGTTCATCGTCATCGTATATCACGGGTAAAAGAACCAGATCATTCTTTTCGGCAAATTTCTGCATGTCCTCAAAATTATACTCCAGGCACATGCCGGCGCTTTGATCCGCATACTTATACCACATAGCTTCGCTTTTCAGATCATCCGTGAAACAGGAAAGATAGCTGCGGAATCTCATTACCACGTCGCCCGCGCCCTCGAATCTTACTGCCCTGCAGAAATAAATATTACCATTACGAATGAGCTCTACCTCGGCATCATCCAACGGACGATAACGGTAGAGCTTTCCCCCGTTCTTCCTGATGATAAGCTCGCTCATCTTCTCCTGAGCATCGCGATGCCTGTCCCTCAGGAAGTCCGAAAAGATTGCCTTTCGCAAAAAGAACTCCCAGTCCTCCAAAGCCTTCTCCAAAAAATATAATCAGACCGCCCTGTACTTTGATTCTATCAGGTCTGCGACCTCGGCTATGCCCAATGCCTCTCCCTCTGTCCTCGCTGAGGTCTCAAAAACAGGAGCATCATTTAATGCTCTCAGCCCCTTCGTAAAATATTCCGTATCAAAACCTACTGCTTCCTTCAGATCGCATTTGGTAAGGACAACCGCATCCACGTATGAATACATCGGAACATATTTATACGGCTTATCATCACCCTCCGGAACGGAAGCGGTTATAAGACGCAGTCCCTCTCCAAGGTCAAACTCTGCGGGACAGATCAGATTTCCAACATTTTCTATAAAGAGTACGCCATTTGAAAATCCAAGTCTGTCATATCCCTGTCTTACTACGCTCGCATCAATATGGCACTCCCCCTCGGTATTTATCTGCAGGGAATCAAATCCTTCCTTTACAAATATCTCAGTATCGATCGCGGAATAAAGATCCCCTTCTATCACCGCCGAATTAATGCCCCGTGAGCCAAGCTCTTTGCAAAGTGCCAGCAGAAAGGAGGTTTTGCCTGCTCCGGGAGCGCCCATAACATTCACGGCAAGCACATGATCCTTTGAATACTGTTCACGGTTTGCCCTGGCATACTCCTCATTTCGCCCCTTTATTTCCTTCATGATCACTATCTCAGGCATGCTCACCCTCCTTCATCTGACAATAATTCCTTATGCCGTAAATAACCTGACTGATCTTGGCCGCATTTTTATTCCCCCTGAAACAGCATCCGCGCTCTTTAATATAGGATTCTTCGCAAAGGTATCTACAATATTCCGCCATGCCATCCCCGCCGGAAGCCCGGGAAGAAATATCTCTACCTCCTCCCAGTAGGTATTCACTGCAAGGTAGACAATATCATCCGGCTTATTCCTGTAGTATGATCCGGCAAACATGACTCCCATATAATGGCTTTCATCGGAATAATCCGGCTCCCAGGGTCTGACTCCATGACAGGAAATCTCCGGTAGACCTGTCTTTGCCGGCTCAAGATGCTTTCTTATTGCAGGATGATCCTTTCTGAACTTTATCATAAACCTAAAGAACTCAAACAGCTTTTTATTTGTCTTAAGATCATCCCAGTTAAGCCATGAGATATTATTGTCCTGGCAGTAGGCATTATTATTTCCTCCCTGTGAATTGCCAAACTCATCGCCCATGAAAAACATAGGCGTTCCGCGGCTGACCATCAGACAGGCAAATGCATTTTTTATCATCCTGTCCCTGAGGCACTGGACCTCTTTATCAGTGGTTTCTCCCTCGTGGCCGCAGTTCCATGAGAGATTGTGATCATCCCCGTCAGTACCTCCCCAGTCATTATCCTCATTATGCTTTTCGTTATAGGAATAAAGATCATGCAGGGTAAATCCGTCGTGACAGTCAAGGAAATTAACAGACGCATTAAAGCCCCTGACCCCTGGGTCGTAGAGATCCGGAGAGCCTGTGATACGACTTGCCGCTTCCCAGGCCTTTCCGTTATCACCCTTAAGAAAAGCTCTCATATCATCTCTGTACCTTCCGTTCCACTCCATCCAGCGGTTCCATGAAGGGAAAGATCCGACCTGATACATGCCTCCTGCATCCCATGCCTCAGCTATAAGCTTCACTGTACCGAGTATCGGATCGAAGGCGAGCTCCTGCAAAAGAGGCGGCTTGCTCATAGGCGATCCATCCTCATTGCGTCCGAGTATTGATGCAAGATCGAATCTGAATCCATCGACCCTGTAGGTCGTGACCCAGTATCTTAAGCATTCCGTTATCAATCGCTGTACTATGGGATGATTGCAGTTCAGAGTATTGCCACAGCCTGAGAAATTATAGTAATAGCCCTCAGGGGTAAGCATATAATAAATATTATTGTCTATCCCTTTAAAGGAGAAGCAGGGACCACATTCATTGCCTTCGGCAGTATGATTGAAAACCACATCCAGAAATACCTCTATGCCGTTTTCGTGCAATGCTCTTATCATGGATTTCAGCTCATCACCTTCATGATTATGCTCCCTTGTGGAGGCATAGCTGGTATTGGGTGCGAAGAAGCAGACGGTATTGTAGCCCCAGTAATCCATGAGGTCGCGACCATAGAAATCCCTTCTCGAAAGCATTTCATCAAACTCGAATATGGGCATTAATTCTATCGCGGTAACACCCAGCTCCTTGAGATAAGGTATTTTTTCCCTTATCGCATCAAAGGTACCGGGATGCTTCACTCCACTGGATCTGTCCTTCGTAAATCCTCTGACGTGCATCTCATATATAATAAGATCCTCCGTCGGCGTAAGAAGCTGCTTGCTGTCGCTCCAGTCAAAGTTATCCCTTACCACCCGGGCATGATAAATATAATCAGTAGGTGTTCCCCATTCTGCCTGACCGGTAACTGCCCTGGCATACGGATCAAGAAGGATCTTCTGCTTATCAAATATCAATCCTTTTGCGGGATCATGCGGCCCATCCATTCTGTAAGCATACTCAATGTCCTCTATATCAAGGTCGAATACTATCATGGAATAGACATTTCCTATCTTATAATCATCCGGAAACGGGATGATCCCGAAAGGCTCCTTTTCTTCTGAGTGAAAAAGCAGCAGCTCCACCGAAGTAGCCTGATTAGAATGTATAGTGAAATTTACTCCCGTAGGAATAGCCGTGGCTCCATTCAGTCTGTAGAGTCCCGGCCGCACCTCAAATCCGTTAATAATATCGAGCGGCTCCATGTGGATATCGACATACCTGTATCCATCACTCATTCTCAGATTTCCTCATATTATCTTTTCTTCCACGGACTACAGCGCCCATTCCTTCATACACAGCATTTTCACTGCCATTGTTTCCCGTCGGGACGTACCCTCCATAAGGATACTGCTGATCCGTACTGGATGGCGTATCATCATTTACCTCCACCTCAAAGGTATGGGAAACCGGTTCTTCGGGCATTATGTCATTACCTCCATCCCCTCTGGGTTCCGGAGTATTATTTGACTCTGCTGTCCGCTTCATAGCTATGCGCTCTCTTCCCTGCCCGGAAGTCTCCTCCTCAGTCAGACCTTTTTCCTCACGGTATATTTTCATGAATTCCTTACCGGTAATGGTTTCCTTTTCTATAAGGAACTGAGCAAGCTTATCCAGAAGGGCACGGTTTTCCTTGAGAAGCGACTTTGCCTCCTTATAGGCTTCCTTAAGGATCTTCATCACTTCCTCATCCACCGCTGCCGCTGTCTCGTCTGAACAGTTCATGACAGTCCTGCCCTCAAGGTACTGATCCTGAATGGTCTCCAGTCCCATGAGCCCGAATTTCTTGCTCATTCCATACTGGGTCACCATCGCTCTTGCTGTCTTCGTCGCCTTCTCTATATCATTTGCCGCTCCCGTAGTCACCGTATCAAATACTATCTCCTCGGCAGCACGCCCGCCGAGAGTCTCTACCAGAAGTGCATGCAGCTCCGCCTCCGTATTGAGGTATTTCTCCTCCTCCGGAACATTCATTACATAACCCAGAGCACCCATGGTACGGGGCACTATGGTTATCTTCTGTACGGGCTCGGAGTTTTTCTGCAGAGCGGAAACCAGGGCATGCCCTATCTCATGATAAGAAACTATCCTCCGTTCCTCCTTGCTCATGATACGGTCCTTCTTTTCCTTACCCACCAGCACGACCTCCACGGAATCCATGAGATCCTTCTGGTTCACAAACTGGCGTCCGGCCTTTACCGCATTTATTGCAGCTTCATTAACCATGTTTGCAAGATCGGATCCTACCGCCCCGGAAGTCGCAAGCGCCACTGCCTCGAAGTCTACCGTTTCATCAAGCTTCACATCCTTCGCATGAACCTTCAGAGTATCTATCCGCCCTTTAAGATCAGGCTTGTCCACTATTACCCTCCGGTCAAATCTTCCCGGACGGAGCAGTGCCTTATCAAGAGTCTCCGGCCTGTTGGTCGCCCCGATCACCAGGATACCCTTTGAAGAATCAAAGCCATCCATCTCAGACAAAAGCTGATTCAGCGTCTGTTCTCTCTCATCGTTTCCGCCGCCATACCGGGAATCCCGGCTCTTTCCTATGGCATCTATCTCATCTATGAATATGATACAGGGGGCATTCTTCTCAGCATCACTGAAAAGATCCCTGACCCTTGAAGCCCCGACTCCTACAAACATCTCTACAAAGTCCGAACCCGCCAGGGAATAAAACGGAACATGCGCCTCTCCCGCAACGGCTCTGGCAAGCAGGGTTTTTCCCGTTCCGGGCGGACCTACAAGCAAAGCTCCCTTGGGAAGCCTTGCGCCTATATGTACATACTTCTGTGGGTTATGCAGGAAATCGACCATTTCCTGCAGACTTTCCTTCGCCTCTTCCTGTCCAGCGACATCCTTGAAGGAAACTCCCGTGTCCTTTGTGACATACGCTTTAGAGGCACTTTTTCCGACCCCGAATATCCCTCCACCGGAGCCCCCCATCCGTCTCATGAACAGGGTAAGCAGCCCCCATACCAGTACAAGAGGTAAAACAAAGTTTATGATCGTTGATATTATCCAGCTTGATCTGTCAGGTATGGTATGAGAATAGTCTATGCCGGACTTTTCCAGTCTCGACACAAGATCCGGATCAAATACTATGCCCGTATAATACGTCATAAGCAGCGATGCCTTGCCGCTCTCAGCTTTTGGCGTGATATTGATCTGATCCTCGGTTATCTCCACCTCTGCTATCTGATCTTCTTCCAGCATCTTAAGGAACTGGCTGTAAGTGATCTCCTGCGTAGTGGATTTAGACACGGCCTTGGTCATTACACTCATTCCCAGAAGAGTTATCAGAGTAGCTATGATCAGGACATATATGGTCTGTCTGTTTCTTGGATCTCTGCCCGGGCCTCCGTTATTACCCCCGTTGCCGCCATTCCCCCTGTTATAGCCATTGCCGCCCTGATCGCCGTCACCGGGACCTCCGCCGTAGCCATTATAATTATTGTAGTTGTTCTTTTCGTCCATAACATCACTATTATACGTGCGTATGGAAGGTTTTACAAATACAAAATATCCCTGAAAAACAAATGTCGATCAGGTGAATCTACACTTTTCATGCTCATTATCATATCAATCCGTGGATTAAAACAATGGCTTCTCTGCCTGTACCGGATCTCTGAACGGTCCCGGCATAGGATTCACATCCCTGTGATCTCCGAAATAATCCTCGTTAAATACGATCTCCCTGCCGTCAGGATCTTCAAACCTCTGCTCCGGCTCAAAAGCCTTGCCCAGTACAGCTGAGGATATGACAGCGCATTCCTTTTTCGGCACAAACCCGAATAAATTGGTGTCAAGCACAGGCCGCCCCTCTTTTTCCACCAGCCGGATAAACGCCTTGTCTCCTTCACATACATAAGCATCCTTCTCATTGCCGCACGGCCTGGCTCCGTTTAAATACAGATTTCCCGCTGCTTCCACCGGCAGCTTTTCGTAATACTTATCTCTCGTATTTTCATCATCAGGAGACCACGGTCCGAATTTTGACAGATATTCTTCCTTTGTCGGATACCCATCATAGACACCCGTTCCGCAGACAAGATTATACTCCCTGTCGTTCCCGTTTTTCTTTGCATACTCCTCATAATCATGCCTGATCTTCTGCTGGACAAAGATATTGTTATAAAAACGCATATCACCATGAAGGATCGTCATGAATCCGGCCACCTCCGTCCGATGCGGCATATGATACGGAGTGTACCTGGGAGTAGGCAGCTTCCTTCCCCCGTTATCCACGCCGGCACCCACCCAGGTAAAGGAGCCTGCTATGAGATTATGCACAAAGGCCATCCCCTGCGTACTTATCCTGCAGGAGCAGGGAGACAGGAGCAGATTGTTGTCCACCAGCGTGGGACCGTGGGAAACTTCAATAAATATGTCCTCACCCAATCCCAGCATGGGAGTTATATCACACCCTTCAGGCGGCGTGTTGTCGTGAAACAGATTCTGTGTTACCCTTGTTCCCTGCGCCTGCCAGTCAAGCCACAGTCCTCTCGTACAATGGTGTATATGATTCCTGCGGTATATAACATCTATGGCTGCATGCATCTTTATCCCGCCAATCTCTGCCCCGGCGAGATCCTGCTTGTTATTGATATGATGTATATGATTGTCCTCTATGACGGAAAAGACCCCTCCCAGATGTCCCACTATGCCTGTCTGGCCACAGTCATGTATATTGCACCTTCTTATTATATGCGATCCTATCCGTTCCTTTGTCCACCCCTCATCCTGAGCCTGCATGATATTGTCCCGCTCTGTCTGGGTCCCATCCTTAGTATATCTCGTCGTCCACTTATTGTTATTATCCGGCTGCAGATATTTACCCAATGTAATGCCGGAGCATCTGGAATCGCTTATCTCGCAATCCTCTATGATCCAGCCCTTGGACCAGTGAGGACCTACCATCCCATCCTGATAGGCTGTAGGCGGAGCCCACTGGGTGGCAGCCTGCTTTATCGTAAAGCCTGAAAGAGTAATATACCCGACCCCCTCTTTTGAAGGGTAGAAACAGTTTCGTCGGACGTTTATCTCGACACATTCTGTATTGGGATCCTTCCCCCCGAAATTTGCGTAAATTACGGTATAATCTCCCTCCTGTTCCGTATACCATTTAAGGATGGTCACCTCATCCTTTTCCCAGGATTGCTTAAAGGGTTTCGGAGACAAAACCTCCTGAAGCGTCATCACCTCATACATCGCTTTTCCGTTAAGATACACTTCTCCTGTATGCACAGGAACCGTTGCGTAATACCAGTCTCCGGCGACCGTCACCGTATATGGATTATAATCCCCGAATATGCCGTTCCCTATGTGGCTGACCCAGGTATCCCCTTCGTGCTTTTTCCAGTTTTTTACTATTTCGGCCCCGGTTATTACAGCAGCAAGAGGCTCCTCTGATCTGTATGTTATCCTTGCATCCGAAAATCCTGCATTCGCCGGATCCACGTACTCCCTGTATATACCGGGAGCTGCTATCACCTCATCCCCGGGCTTTGCAAGCCTTGCCGCCTCTCCTATGCTCTTAAACGGATGATCCTTTGTCCCATCACCGCTCCTGAATGCTTTTGCCGATACATAATACTCCATAAATCAAACCCTCCTGCTGATATGTTTCGTTTTGTTTGATCCTGATAACCTGGTCTAGTGTAGCACTTTCTAATTAACTACACATTTTCGCTCGTCTACATTTCCGTCTGCTTCGTTGTTTTTCTTCGGCGATGGAACCCCAT
>CACZNY010000394.1 GCA_902782655.1 uncultured Lachnospiraceae bacterium | reverse complement strand
GGCTTTCCGCTCTTTATACCCGTATTAGTCCCCTCTGCCAGTGTCTTTCCGTCTGCCGTGACCGTCGTGATCCCGTTCCCTTTTGCTGAAACCTCAATGGAGGAGGTCGGATAGCCCTGGTACATTATCACCATGTCCTTACCGCTAAGGTAATTATCGTTCCCCTCATCATCACAGTGATCCCTTATATCATCCTCAAGATCCAGATGAATTTCAGGAACAGCCGATTCAGGCTGTGAGGCATTCGCCCAGGTCATCTTGAAATCCCTGTGTTGGTCATCGGCGGAAGCAATATTCGCATGCTCAACCCAGTCGATGGGTGTATGCAGAAGCATAAAGTTCGGTCCCAGCTTCTTTTCATCATCTTTATCAGTCCTGGCTGTATTTGTGACCTTTGGTATCTTTAGATTGTCCTGACCAACGAGGAAGGCCAGCTCCTGGGCTATGTAGTCTGTTAAGCAGCTATTCTGGTTATTGGACGCATTATCGGCTCCGTAAAGCCCGGAAAGATCGGATATGCTTCTCGGGACATTATAGCCGTTCGTCGTCCCGGAAAGAAGATTCATCAGGCCGAGAGAAGCAGACGTCACATCAAAGTAATCCTTCGCGGTGGTATCCTCCATCCTGAAATTCTGCTCGTCATCCGACTGCCTTATGGCATAAGCTTTGTCATCGCCGTCAGAAATCATCCTGAACTGGTATATCCTTCCGGACAGGGGGACATTGGTTCCGGTCACCATGGTGTTTCTCCACCTGCGTTTGTTTTCCTCCATATACCATTCAATAGAGTTGTACTCACTGTCGTATCTGTGAAAAAGATCCCAGAAGTTGCCGTTGTCCAGATCATCCGATTTCACATAGTCCTTTATATCAACCTTGCTCTCAAGATCATATCCGCGCATGTATTCACCGAAAACATTGGCATCCCCGGGTGCGCCGTTATACAGATACAGCATCTGATTCAGACCGCGCTCCAGCTTACAGGATGCTTCCCGGAAATCGTTCCAGAGCGTGGAGTTGCGGATCAGTTTCTGCTTATCCGTAAGAGAAGCATCTGTTGAGATTTTTATGGACGCAAACTCACAGTAATTCCTGTAAGCCTGGAGATAGAGATATGCCGCATTTGTTGCATACTGGGCAGCATCCTTCATGCTCTCATATACATTGGGCTCCAGATCGGTGATGGTAAGGAGATACTCATAATATGAGCTTAAAAAGGTTTCTGAAGTACCCAGATCAGGTCTCCGGTTCCACTTTGAGCTGTCCGATATGTCGTCGGCGGTACTTATCGACTGATACTGATCATAGGGGCTTATGGTCGCTAAAAACCCCCCATCTGACGAAGACTTGTACAGGGGATTCGTAAAGGCTGCCCTTACATCCACCTTCTCATAATAATCGTAGTAGATTTCATAATACGCATTTGAAACTTTGTTCCTGTTTTCATCGGTCGGGTTTTCTGTATAAGCCTCCATTGCCTTAAAAAGGTCATCGTATGCTTTAAGCATCCTCTCGTAATACGAACTGAAGGTCTGTATGGAATCCCGCTTTTCAATAAACTCCGCCTTTTTATCATTTGAGATAAGCTGGTTCATCTTATTGATCATCTCACTATTGGAGGTGATCGTGTAATTATAGAGTGAATCCAGCTCAGCCGAGATCTTTTTTACAAGCTGCAGCGTCTGATCCATTCTCATAGCGGCCGATCCGCCGGCCAGTTTTTCAGCGAACAGCAGTACCTGGGCAAGACTGTCATTATCCGTAGCGTTTGCAGCCTTGCTGAGCCCGAAAGCGACAGTCCGCCTTACTGTGTTCAGGGCGATGGTCTTCCATTTTCCCATTATCACGTTGCCGATAAGCCCTGCCTCTGCCTTCTTTGCAGGAATAAAGCTTCCCGTGACACAGATGCTTAAAGCCAGAAAGACTGCCAGTATTCTATTAAGTATTCTTCCTATCTTTGATCTCATTGTCTTATACCCCCTCTCCGACAATCCTGAAGCTTCCGGTAACGGATCCCTCATAGCATCCGCTGCCCTTCTTATCCTTCGGCTTAGCACTAAGCCTTACCGTCACGATGCTTCCTGCCGGCGGTCTTTCGGATACGGCTTCCCACTCCGTGATCTCATAGTCCTTCGAGGTAAGCTTCTTTCCGTTGACATCCGTAAGAGTGATCTTTGCCTTTTTATATGCCCCCGGCTTATCCGAGTACTTCATATCGCTTATCGTAAGACACGTATTGGCAAGATCGCACTGCACTATCGAAAAGTTAACGGATTTTTTGCCCTTGTAGTCTCCTTTTCCTGTTACTGTCACCTTGGGGCTCTTCTTCCCCTCCACCGTCTTATTGTCTGAATAAGAAAGCCTGTAATCCACTCCCTCCTTCAATGTATAGCTGCCATCGGTGACAGTGACCTCAGGCTTCACGCCGCCCTTTTCGTAGGGGTGTATGCTGCCGCCCTTAATGTATATGCCAATACCGGAGACCTTTGAGATATCC
>CACZNY010000393.1 GCA_902782655.1 uncultured Lachnospiraceae bacterium | reverse complement strand
TCCGTATTTGAATTTATCCTTATCCGCTGTCGGATTCCTGTTCAGTTCCTCTTCGCGTTTTCTTTCTCTTTCACTTTCTTCTTCCCGCTCGAAGATATCGTCGGAACTTAAGGCTGTCCACGCCCACACTTCCTCCATACTGTGACAGGCAAGGGCCGATGCATAAATAAATGTTCCTCCGCTCTTATCAGGCCACATCTCCCATCTTCCTGCGGCTAATTCTCCGCTGTTCAGTATCAGAAGACAGTATTGCTCATGCTTCGGAAAGCTTCCCTCTTTTATGCTCTTAAAGTCACCGAACTTTACGCTATTACTGTCCTCTTCGACTCCGAGGTTTATATGATTTATCTTTTCATCTTCCAGACAATTCGTCAGATCATAACGCTCCAGCGAATGCCATCTCGATACTTCATTAACGTCAACAGTATCCGCCGTCCCGCGTCCGAACTTGCCGGCCATACCCTTACCCTCATAATCATCCGGATGCCATTTTCCCCCGGTATATCGTCCGTCTTTTAATTCAAGCAGACAGAACTCCCCATACTGCGGCATATCGCTGATATCAACGTTATGAAACTCATTAAAAGACACTCTCAGCTTCTCATGATCAGCTATAAACATAAACGCCTCCTTAATCCAACGGTCCGGTATATGTATATTGTCTTGCTATCCTCTGCTCCGGTCTCAGATCGAACGTGTAGAGAACTATCAGGAATATCCATTCCAGCGGCTTCATCATAATATATATAAGATCTGCCCTAAAGGGTGTTGTGATCTTTCTTGACAGAGGATATCCGTATGTATCATAAAAATTTCTGATCTTTTTGTGGAAGCGCGGCAGCTTCTCCTGAATAAGTTCTTCAAAAGCATTTGCAATACATAACTGTCGATTGACAACTATAGTTTCATTTCTTCTCGTGCCCAATCTCAGAGGCTTTACCACTTTCCTGTGTCCCCCTGCAGCCACGGTGCAGAGGTAATGTCCGTCATAATCCAGCGGTGGTGGCGGGATCTGTTTGGAAAAAGTCCAGTCCGCAGTATCTGTAAACGCCTTGACCGGAGCATCCAGCCCCTGTCCCAAAAGCACAAATATTATCTCTATGATCGCGATAACGAAAAAGAGTACAACAAAGATCAGGATCGAATACTTCGACAGACTGTCTGTTATTTTATAGATCCGACTGTATCTTTTTTGTTCTCCGTTTGATGATAAGCGGTCTCTGAAAAACTCAGCCTCCTCCTTCATATGTCTGTGGATCACTCTCGCTGACAAAAGCAGGATATTTGCATGATAAACATACAGAAGGCAATCCGCACCGTCCACATTTTTGCTGATCTGAAGAGCAAATGCAATCTGGATGATATTCATAAGTATCAGAAGGCTGATTGAAAATGCAGATATCAATGGCGGCAACCCATCGGCTCTTACATACAGCAAAAAGAAATATCCGATAAAGCCGAAAAATACTATCCAGCCGATCAGCCAATACTCTGATGAAACACAGTAATGATACTGCATTGTATTGACCTGCTCATACCAATCCCCCGCTTCCTCATAGTTAAGAGTAAATAAAGCCGCATAAAAAACCGCTCCGATAAAAACAGTCAGCGTTGATATAAGCTTCTCCAGCTTAGGTTTCTCCGCTATGCAATTATATATGTTCCATATGGTTAATGTCCCCGGGATCACAATATCTATGATCCCGAAGATAAGCATCCCCATGATATCACCTGCATACACTGATCGCATTCTTTTACCTCACGAAAAAATTCGTCCATCACTCTGCCAGGTTTGTTCGACCGGCAATCTGCGTATTTATATATGCGATATCCTTTTTCACTTTGAAGCTGTCAATAAAATACGCCAGTACAAGCACTACCCCGACATATATAAACGCCATCCAGAAATTGCTCGGATAGAACCAGCCGACTATAAAGCCATACAGCATCACTATGCCTGTTATCGCAAAATACTTAATCACATAACTCACTGCTATTGACAAGCTTATATACTCATCAAACAGAAAATTAGCAAGTGATATGATAAATGCGAGTCCGAACAGCTTCAGAACCAGACCTATCTCATCAGTGATACCTGACCATATTATTGAGATTGAAAATACCGAAAAAATCATCAATGCTGCTATTATACAGGTATCTTTTAATATTCTCTTCATAATCATCCCTTCTGAAAAATCCTTTTTATATCCTTCAAATACTTTCTGGAAACAATAATTATCTCACCGTTATCAAGCACTGCTTCAAGACGGCTGTTCTTGACCTGCCTGATCTCTTTCAGATGATCCGTATTCATGATGCAGGTTCTCGATATCCTGACAAGACCGGTATCTAAAGTCATCGCTTCTATCTCCGGCATGGAATAATCAAGGCGATACACTTCTTTTTCGGTGTAGATGAACAGCTTTCGCTCAACATTTTCAATATAATAGACCTCTGACAGCCCGATCTTCACTTTACTTCCGTCTATACCGGCAGAAAAAGACATTTCCATGCTGCTGATCTTATGTACCAGAGTCTTAACGGATTCATTGTATTCCGGATATTCAATTATAACCTTCAGCGGTTTGTCCTTTACCTGTCTTGTTATTATCTGCATTTTTATTTCCTATATGCTGTGTCCCTCCTTAACGAAATAATAAAGGAAAGACGCACTCTTTTCCATACTATGCTGCATATAATGCAAAAATGACTACACTTAATGCATTATCCTTTGTCGTTGTAAGTTATCCTCATTTCATGTGAGCCCAAATTCTTTACATACATTATCGTAGCGAAGCTGTTCCTTTTCTTTTACAGGTTTTGAAGGATCATTCATAGTATGTGATATTACATCGGCATCCTTCAAAAGTTCTTCCATAGGAGAATCCACGGCGTTCTTATCATCATGATGATATATTGCCGAGCAGATGATCTCGGTCTCCTCATTATTTGTCAGGTCAAGTTCTTTCAAAACCTTTCCTGCCAATTCAGCTCCCTTGTGAGCATGATCATCGTATGATGCGGTTTTATATGCATAAAGGTCGTGGAGCATAGCCGCCATAGCAGCAAGTTCTTCATTCAGACCTCGCTTCTTGGCGAGTATAACAGCTGCAAGGGAAACCCCATAGAGATGTACTGTAGCAGCAGTTCTCTCATCGACATCATCTATCTTATCAAGCTCACCGTTTATATAATTTCTGAGTTCTTTTAACCGTCCCATTTTTCCTCCTATGATCTCTGATTCTCTGAAAAACCTTATTTTCAATCTGTCACTCGAATGATATTTCCTACAGCATCGCAGAAAGCTTAAATATCACTATTGCTGTCAGTATGAAGCCCAGTCCCAGCAGTTCGAAGAATAAGCTGTTGAAAGGTGCTGTAAGCTCATTAACGAATGGTCTGCTCTTTTCCGTGAACATCACCCTTTTCCGTTTTTCAGGATCAGGATGGATATGGAGTTTTACCTCTGCACCCGGCGGAAGTCTAAGTGCGGGTGCACCAATCGGCGGAAGCTCTACCAGTTTCTCTGCCATACCATTTACCTTGGCTTCATACACTATCAGTGGTATAAATAATGCAGCGCGTTTCACTTCGGTGACCTGTGCAGTCACCGCAACTGTGTATTTATTCTTATATCCCCTGGCGTAGAAACGCCAGCGTACAATAAACAAAATGCCAATAATTATCAGCAGAACAGGAAGTCCGTATATATTAATGTCTGTTGTATGCATATTGTATCCCCCACTTTCTCTTTTACACCTCTTTAATCCATATAATTATAATCCAGATTGCCGGGATTCAGCTTAATCGATATTGCATTTCTGATCCCATAAACATCAAATGCATCTTTATCTCCATTGTTATTATAAACCATGGGATGGGTATCATATGAAAAATTCAGATCCCTGATCTTGCCGCACAGAGATGAAGCCATGCTCTTATCTTTAATAGATACTATTTTAATATTGCCGCTCAGACTTTTGCTGTTCGTTATCGTCTGAAGCTCGGGTATATCTGCAAAATCATCTTCCTTGTATGCTGATAAATCCTCACTTGTAATAATAACAAATGTAATTATATCTCCTTCATCTGATTCAGCCGCTTTTTCCAGAGAATCAACTTCCGACTCAAACATTGGTTCAAAGCCCACAGAACTTATATATTTCACCTGAATAAACTTATCAGGATCTAAAGGGAGGGCATCTGTTACCGAACTGCAGATATCTTCTGTATGAACAGTATCAATCATACGGTTTTCATATATCAGATAGCTGGCGTCATAATTCCTGCCACTCAAGCTGATCGTTCCCGATAAATATGTATTAGCGCTGTAACTTACCGAAGGAACCGGAGAACCAATATATGTAGTCACGTCACATTTAACTTTTTTCAGCCTGGCGTCGGAACCGTAGACATCCTCAACCTTCTGTTCAAATAATGGCTTATATTCTTTTAATCTATCCCGGGCCTCCTGTTTCACATCCGAAGGAGCGCCGCAGGATGCAAGAGATATAAGACATAATAATATGATTGTGGTAAACTTTTTCACCTTTACTAACCTATTTTCCGTTTTCCTTTATCTTTTTCAGTAGGGTATGGAATAGTTACCGTATCTGTGCCATACGTTCCACAAAACGATCAAATTCTTCTTTCTGAATAACGCTCACACAAAAGTCCTTTCATCTTCTTTGCCGAAATGCACTTTTTGTCATCCGAATAAACAGCTCATATAAAGCACATACTATGAGGGTTCTTTTTTCATATAGCAATATTCATAAAGTTTCACAAATCCTATCTTCTTATAAAGATTTAAAGCAGTTTCATTTTCCTGCATAACCTGAAGATATGAATACTTTGCACCGAGCTCTTTTGACTTCTCTATAGTTGCCCTGCACAGCTTCTCGCCCAGCCCGATTCCTCGAAGCGATTCGTTAACGACAACATTATGCAGAAGGCTGTATCCCTCATATGTTGCAGTGGATGCAACCGCTGCAGCACTGCCATCATGCATAAGCTTAACAAACAATTTATCGAGGGTAACGCCGTTATTTATTCTTTTGCAAAGTTCCTGATTCTTTGCATCCTTCGGACCTTCGAATTCAAAATATGGTTCATACCAGGCATCGGGTTCTGTACTGAATATTACATTTTTCAAAACTTCTTCCGGATTATCTGACTGATATTCATCCAGTTTCAG
>CACZNY010000392.1 GCA_902782655.1 uncultured Lachnospiraceae bacterium | reverse complement strand
TATCAGATCAGCCTGTTCTACAAGGCGGCGCCCGTATACCTGTCGAGCGGTGACATCATTGAGACACCGCGAGTCCTGGATGCGAGCTTTTCACTGCATGTTCCGCAGGAAGATGAATAAGAAAGGAGGGAAAGATAATGGCTGCTTCCGTAATCAGGGCTAAACTGGATCTTCTCATAAGACTCGTTGACACGACTACGGGAGCCCAGGTAACTGAAAGAAACATTGTTTTCAAGAGAGACGGCATTCCCGTCATACCGGAAACAAAAGACCCGGGATCTTATATATTTATCAATACCGGCAGAGAAGATTTTCTCATGCGGATAGAAGTATTCGGGTATGACGTATATGAGACATGGGTGCGTTATGAAGAGTTGGACGAAAAGCTTCCGGAATGCGACGTGTTCCTGATGCCATCTGAGAGCATGTCGAGGGGGGAAAAGGTGCTTAGTTTCTCGGGTACTCTTCCTTTTCTTAAAAAGATCGAGGCAATATGCCTTCAAAAGCCGGTCTGCTTTGCAAAGGAGTTTAATAAAAAGACTGTCAGTCTTACGGTTTACGTGAATAACGGAGACCGGATAAGTATGGACGACAGGTACTACGGACTCTTAAAGGAGGATGGGACCGGTTATGAAAAAATCGAGGTGGAGACTTCAGTCTCGCTTCAGTCTGTCAGGCTAAAAGAAGCGATCGAGGAAGAGCAGGTCTCAAATCTGCCGGTCATGAGGATCATTTTCGGCAGGGTTTCCGAAGACGGAGAGTATGTGCTTAAGGTACGGGACTCCGGAGGAAATCTTACATATCTGGTCCGCTATGAGGTAGGTGATGAGGTCAGGTTCCAGGAGATTGACTTTAATAGTGAGGAGAAAAAGCTTAAATGAGTCTGCTGGTTAATGTGGGATCAAATCTGATGTGTACGATGGGCACGGCGCCTGCGCCTTTGAAGGTAACTTCACAGGCAACAGTATTGGCGGAGGGTAAGCCTGCGGCTACCATACAGGATGCCGCACCTATGAGCAATGTAGGACCCTTCGGTCTATGTACTTCACTGGCAAACCCGACTGTGGCGGCGGCTACGGCGGCGGCGCTCGGTGTACTGACACCTCAGCCATGTATGCCCGCTCCTGCGGGAATATGGATACCCACCAAGCCGAAGGTGCTTGTCAATAATAAGCCCTGTCTTACCCAGGACTGTAAGATGATGTGCGCCTATGCAGGTTCCATAAGCATCACTCTTCCGGGACAGACTAAAGTAACAGCAAATTAACAAGAAAGGAAAGATATTAAGATGGCAGAATATTTTTCACCAGGAGTATATGTAGAGGAATATGATAATTCCCCACGGAGTATAGAAGGAGTAGGAACAAGCACGGCGGGCTTTATCGGCCTTGCCGAAAAGGGACCCGTTATCGGAGCGCCTGTATTTGTTCCCAATTTCAAGAGTTTTACACAGCAGTTCGGCGGATTCTTAAGTGAATTCGCATACGGTGAGTACAGATTCCTTGCAAACAGCGTGGAGCAGTTCTTCGCTAACGGAGGCACAAGGTGCTTCGTCATGAGAGTGGCTCCTCCCGATGCAAAGGCTTCAAGCGCGGAGAAGGGTCTGCTTACCGTGACCGCAAAGAATCCCGGCGTCTGGGGCGATAAGGTTCAGGTCACACTGAATACGGTAAAGAAGCAGAAGCTCCAGCTGCTGGAAAAGACAGAGACCGGCTATAAGGCCAAGAGCACGGACGGCTTCAGGGAAGGAGACATTGTCGAGTTTGAGGGTAAGTATACCACCATTAAAACCATAATGGACAGGATGATAACCTTCACGGATGACCTTCCTCCCAAGGCTGTGGATGCTGCCATCATACCGAAGGCGCTTCTTTATCTCGTGACCTTCGATATGTCAATACGCTACGGTGATGAGGCGGAGAGATATCAGGAGCTTTCCTTCAATATCGGATCGCCGAAGTACATCGGATCAAAGCTTGCAGGCAGCGAGCTCGTGGACGTGAGCGTCAAGCCCATGGAAGCAGCCGGAAATCCTGTAGAGGAGATC
>CACZNY010000391.1 GCA_902782655.1 uncultured Lachnospiraceae bacterium | reverse complement strand
TTTTTACTCAATTATTTATTCTCCTTAAAAAAGCCCGGCAGAAGGCCAAATAGACCGACTGACGGGCATAAAAAAACTCCCTATCCGCAGTGATAAGAAGTTACCTTGTTTATAGTTTCTATTTGTCGAAAAGACACATAGACACGTGATTTTGCACTTTATTGAAATTTTCGTGTCTAAGTGTCTTAAATCTTCTCCGGGCGGGTGAGAACGTTGATATTTCTGAATCCGCGAACTGTCTTGCCGTTTTCCGAAGATATATTATTTGTGTATTCTATTCCGTATTCCTCCTGATGCTGCTTAAGATAATTGATTACGCTCTTGTCGGAGAGGGGCTTGTGGGAATTATCATCACACCAGCACCTGTAAGCATGGCAAATATTCTTGCCGGATGCCTCGCTCCTTCCGTTTTCTTTACCTTCAAGCCTTATATAACCGGTGGATTTCATGAAACGGATGATATTGTTGCCGTCTTCCATGGCCTGTAGAAGGTTGTCACTTGCCCTCTTGCTTACAGTAAACTGAAAATCATTCTCTATAAGCCGCCTTAACCCCTCGAAGCACCATAGAAAGATCCCTTCGAGCTCATTCCTGAGTTTATCGATAAGATACGGGTCATCTTTTCTGCCGGGATCTCTGGGTTTTGCTTCAAGAAGAATCTGTCTTCTGAAGAATCCATAGGATCTGTCATGAAGGGCGCTTAAGGAGCCATTTCCAATAAGCATGATCCTTGAATAGATGTATCCCTGGACACTCTGCTTTCCTTTACGTTCAAGCTCTGTTTTGCCTTCGAGAGTAACAATGGATTTGATCACGTTTGTTTTGCTTAAAGCTTCCATGGTCATGTCATCATCAAGGAGCAAGAGCTTGTATTCGAGGTTGGCGAGGGAAAAGCGGTTATTTTCCAGTTTCTGTATATCTCCGGTATTCATATTGTCCCCAAGCAGAGATTTCATGATGAGCCCGATCCTGGACTTTCCCTCACCGCCGTTTCCTATTATGATCAGCATCTTCTGAGCTCTGTTAGTGGGAATAAGGCAGTACCCCATGTATTCCTGAAGAGTGGAGATGTCTTCCAGATACAGGAGGCCATCGAGAAATTCAAGCCACTTTTCGGGCTTTGGTGCTTTAGGATTATAGGCAACAGGGAGACGGTTTGTGCATATGTCTTTCCTGCTGCTGAATGATCCACTCGTGTAAAGGGTTCCGTTTGACACGTTGATGGTATCATCAGGGGTAGGGACAAGATTACATGAGCACAGCAGCCTTATCGTATCCATTATCTGCGCGATCCTCCTTGGTATGTTTGAAGTCACATAGGGGGATATAAAGTCAAGGATCACCTGCTCCAGAATGTGGATATCGGTGACGATGCCATTTTCGTCAAAGAGAATTCCGTTAACACAGGTCATTTCATGTGCTTTAAGAAAAAAAGTGGCAAATGCCACCTCGTTTACCTTGCCGTCAGTAACCCATTCCGGGCTGTTGTTAAGTTTATCTTTCATATGATCTGTTCTTCCTTTCAATTGTTCTGTTTTCCTTGTTATTACGTTCTGCTTCTTCCATAGCAACACGCTCCTTTGCTTTGCTTAAGAGTTCCCGTATGCTTGGCTTGGCAGCCCTGGCGATCTCTTTTGTATAGACCGCTTTCTTTTCAGGCAGTTTGAATACCTTTTTGATGGCTGATATCACCCTGCTCTTTGCATTTGATAACCTTGCCTGCACCTGTGAGATGCGCTCCGAGGCATATGACCGTGTCTGTATAGAAGCTTTACGTTCATCTGACATAAGCCATTTCTTATAATCTTCGATCACGTTATTGTGTTCCTTGTTTGATTCCTCGACTATAGGGACAATAAGGGTCTCACAGGCCTTCTCGTAGGCTATATCAGATATTTCATTGACGAGGGCATCGATGTCACTGAGCTTTTTCTGTTTATCCTCGATCTCAGTAGAAAGCTTTTCCGATACATATTCCTGCTTTTCCTGATAGGCCACTCCGCCGTAGATGGGTTCCTCTTCAATCTCTAATCCGTGTTTTTTACAGATACTCAGAAGGAGCTGACGGCACGCGGCGTCATAGCTCATCTTTCTATTGTTGTATCTGCCCGGTTTCTTGGCAGGATCCGGAAGTTTAAACCCCATTTCCTTACATGCCTGTTCCTGTTTGGGACATCTTTCCCCATA